>CAZEGG010000043.1:0-15697 GCA_964511755.1 uncultured Desulfobacteraceae bacterium
CCCGCCCGAATGTGATGTACGCCGATCTGGATGGACACCTGGACCTTCTGAACGATCCTTCCCACGGGGCCGTGACCCTTCGAAAAGGGATCCTGTTCCCCACCAGCCGGCCGGGACTGGGCTTTGATCTCGGGTAAGTGAGATGTCAAACTCCGGGTCCAGAGGACACGGTTTTGGGCTGCCCCTGGAGGGGGCTCGTGCGTTCTTGTATTCCCAGAGTGACTAGAGTGACCTAGAATGCCTAAAGTGACTAGAGTTGAGGAATTTCTTTTCATTCTATTGAACAGAAAAGCGAAGCTTTCCATTAACTCTAGCTCACTTTAGTTCACTCCAAACTCTAGATCACTTCATTCTTCTTCCTGCCGGACCGGTTGTCTCTTCTCCTCCAGTGCGGCGAGAACTTTTTCCGGGGTGATGGGGAGATCCATACAACGGTAGCCGGTGGCTTCGTAGACGGCGTGTGCGACGGCCGGAGCCGTGGGAACGGCCAGACCCTCACCCGCCTCCTTGGCACCAAAAGGACCCTCGGGCTCATAGGTCTCCACCTCCACGTATTCGCTGGGAGGCATGTCCTCGGCCGTGGGCATCTTGTAGTCCAAGAAATTGGTATTCAAAGTGCGGCCCCCGTCCATGACGAATTGCTCGCAGAGGGTATAGCCTAGTCCCATCTGAATCGCACCCTCTAGCTGGCCCTCCACAGACATTTTGTTGATGGCCACGCCGCAGTCGTGCGCCGTGTACATCCGGTCCACCTTCACCAGTCCTGTTTCCTGGTCCACCGAAACCTCGGCCACCTGGGCCCCGAAGGAGAAGGCCGGGCTGACCAGTCCCTTGTTGCGCGGGGTATAAAAACCCCGGGCGGTGAGCGGCTCTCCCCGACGGCCCCGCAGCGCCTTGTACACGCACTCCGAGAAGGCCATACCCTTTTTCGGCCTGGCCTTGACGAAGACCCTGTCATCTCCGAATCCGATGTCGTGGATCTGATTCAGGTCCAGTTCGCTGAAGATGACGGGGATGAGCATCTCCTTGATCTTCCTGGCCGCATCGATAATGGCATTGCCGTTCATCAGGGTCACACGGCTGCCCCACGTACCCAGATCAGCCTTCGGCGTGGTGGCGGTGTCCATGGATATAAGCCTGATCTTGTCTATACCGATGCCCAGTTCTGCGGCCAAAATCTGGCGCAGGACCGTATCCGGCCCTTGCCCGATGTCGCAGGCCATGCAGGCCAGCTGTGCGGTACCGTCTTCAAAAACCGAGGCCTCCGCCGCCGCGAAGTTGTATTTGGTATCGAACCAGTTGAAGACACCCCCGGAGATGAAGCTGAAGCAGCCGATCCCCAGGCCTTTGCCCTCTTTCACGTTTTTGCGTTTTTCGTCCCAGCCGGATACCTTCCGCACCTTTTGCAGACTCTCCTTGAACCCACAGGAACTGACGGTGGCCACCTCGGGGATAACGTCTCCTTGTTCCATACCGTTGATCAACCTGATGTCGATCGGGTCTATGCCCAGCTTTTCAGCTGCGATGTTGAGCTGCGTCTCTGCCGCGTAAGCGGCCTGGGGCGCCCCGAACCCGCGCATAGCGCTCGCCGGGGGCTTATTGGTGTACACGTGCCGTCCGAAATACCGGTAGGCAGGAATGTTATAGAGCATGTTTCCAAAGGTGCCGCAGAGGAACGTGGCTGTGGGTCCCATGGCGTTGTAGGCGCCCCCGTCAAGCATGACCTGGAAGTTTTTCGCCAGCAGTTTGCCTTCCTTTGAAAAGCCCGCCTTCGTATAAATGGACATCCCGTGACGGCGCCTGCCGACGGCCAGTTCCTCGTCGCGGGTCAGGGTGAACTTCACGGGGACTCCGAGCCTCAGGGCCATGAAAGCGGCGCAAAACTCCCAGGGCCGCAGTTCCATCTTGCCTCCGAAACCGCCGCCGACCTGCGTCTTCATGACCCGCACGTAATTTTCAGGAATTCCGAGGGTGTGGGCAAGAAGACACTGCACGATATACGGGACCTGCGTACTGGTATAAAGGGTAACCCGTCCTCCCTCGTCAGGCCTCGCAATCGACGAGCAGGGCTCCAGATAGGCGTGGTTCACCGCATGTACCTTGAAGGTGTTCTCCAAAACCAGATAGGCCTTGTCGAATTGTGCATCGATGTCGCCGTATTCGATCTTGCGTACCAGACTCACATTGCCCTCGCTCTCCTCGTGGATCAGAGGGGCGCCTTCGGCAGTTGCGTCCTCCACCGTAAACAGGCCGGGCAGAGGTTCGTATTCCACTTCGATGAGTTCCAGGGCCCTCCGGGCGGTGTAGGGGTCGCGCGCAGCCACGGCAGCCACTTCGTCGCCCACGAATCGAACTTTGTCCACCGCCAGCGGCAGTTCATCCTGACTGGAGGGCACCAAACGCCAGTTTCCGTACTTAATGCGGGGGGTGTCCGCGCCCACAATAACGTCTCTCACCCCGGGCAGGGCCTTGGCCGCCGATACGTCGATCCGTTTGATGCGGCCGTGGGGAATGGGGCTCCTCAGCAGGGCGCCGTAGAGCATCCCTGAAAACTTCAGATCGTCCGTGTACACGGCCTGTCCCGTGACCTTGTGCCTGGCATCAAGCCGCGGCAGGGAGGCCCCTATAATGGCCGGATTTTTCATTGGATTCCTCCTTTTGCTCTCTTGATACACTCACCCAGCACCCGCCGGGTCAACACCTTCACCATGGCCGTGCGATAGGCTGCGGAGGCGCGCACATCGTCTATGGGACAGCAACCGGCCGAACCGGCGGCCGCGGCGCGTCCGAAGAGGTTTTCGGTGGGTTCCTGGCCGGCAAGCATCTCCTCGGCCTCTGAGCACCGTTGTGGAACGGGGGCCACAGCACCCTGGGCCAACCGCGCAGACTCGATCCGGCCCGAAGTGTCCAGGCTCAAAAAGCCGGCCACCCCCACAGCCGCGATGTCCACCTTGCTCCTGGCCGAGAGCCTCATGTAGGAAGAACCGCTGCGGGGCTGCGGCATTGGTACTCGAATGGCTTCGATGACCTCCGCGGGGTCCATGCTCACCTCGCCCGGACCGGTGAAGAACTTGTCTATATCCACCTCCCGCCGACCACCTTTTCTCACGATGACCAGGCTTGCTTTGTAGACCAGAAGCGGGGGCGCCGTGTCGGCGCTGGGCGCGGCATTGGCCAAGTTACCCGCAACGGTGCCCATGTTGCGTATCTGCGTAGTGGCCATCACCGAACAGGCATGGGCAAGACCCGGATAGCGCTTCTGCACATCGGGAAATTCACCTACATCGGTGATGCGCACCCCTCCTCCGATCACCAAACCTTCATCTTCCCGGAACTCCAGGCGGTTCAAACCGGCTACCCGGTTAACGCTGACCAGGTGCCCGACCTTCAAGGCGCCGGCGCGCATCTTGGGCAAAATATCGGTGCCACCTGCAAGGACCTTTGCATCACCCCGATACTGGGACAAAAGGTCCAGAACCTCTTCCAGCGCAGTGGGCTGATGCACCTTCAAACTGAGATTGGTCATGACTGCTCCCCCTTGTCCGAGTCGGCGGCCAGCTTCCCGGCCGCCGCATCGATGGCCTCGACTATCTTGGTGTATCCCGTACAGCGGCACAGGTTACCCGAAAGAGCATGACGGATCTCCTGCTCGCTCGGGCTCGGGTTTTTGTCCAGGAGGTTCTTGGCGCTCATGATCATGCCTGAAGTGCAGAAACCGCACTGTACGGCACCGTGTTCCACAAAAGCTTCCTGAATAGGGTGCAAATTCTGCAGCGATGAGGCCAGCCCTTCAATGGTCGTTATCTCACGGTGCTGCGCCTCGACAGCCAAGGTCGTGCAGGAAACGACCGACCGACCGTCGATGATAACCGTACAGGCCCCGCAGTCTCCCTGGTTGCAGCCGATTTTTGTTCCTGTGAGCCCAAGGTCCTCGCGAAGGACCTCGGCCAGGCTGCGCGAGGGTTCCACCGCCACTTCGTAACGGTCTCCGTTCACTGTGAGTTCTATGATTTGTTTAGCCACCTGTAGTCTCCCTTATTTGAAAATTGATGCAAAAAAAACCTTTTAAACGGCGTGATCTCCCTTGCCCAGAATATCCTGAAAGAGTCCCGAAAAATCCGAGGTTCCTCCGCCGTCTCTATTTGGGGAGATCGTCCGGGGATTCCCAATCCTTCATATTGTGCATCCACGGCGCCCTCTCCACAAACACATCGTGGGCCAGGGGAACCGGCGGGTGCGACATCCACTTGGGATCGAACTCATTTTTCACCTTCAACAGAAACTCATGATAATTGGGTCCGTACTTCGGCCCCGTGAGATAGAGGGGCTGGTGGGGGCCCAGCAAGGAGGTGTAATAACGGTTTTTGATATTCATCTTGGATGTATCAACATAGAACTGATCCACGGGATTCGTGTCGTCATCGGGATCCCAGTAGATGAGGAATTCCGAGTAGCCCTGATGGCCCAGCTCAAAGCTCTGGAACCACCCCGGATCACCGTAATCCGGCATCAACGGAGGCGTGTATTTTTTCTTCAGGTCCGCATAGGACTGGCCGTGATCCGTTGACTGGGTAAGGGTTTCAATAACGTAATCGAGAGACACATAGCCTCCGCACATGAGCCACATCCCGGCCGAATCGGCATTCTTGATCCAGGACTCGTCGCTCGGCTTGGTCCGCCGCGCCACACCTCCCAACTCGCCCATGATGTCCATGAGGACACGTTCGTCATAGGCCATCTGCTCTTCCGACGTATAGCCGATGAGAAGGACGCGGACAATGAAGAAGTTGGCGATGCTCTCTTCGCTTTCCTTTCCCCAGATATCCCAGAATTCCTCCTTACATTCCGCCTTTGCGATGGCTCTCCAGAAAAGAGGCACCTTGGTGACAGCGCCGCCGATCTCGGCATGCCCGATTTCCCTCATGGCCTTCGCCTGGGCCTCCTTGGAGGGCACGGTGAAGTTTATCCACTTGATCCGCTTTTCCGGAAGTTCAAGGGCGGTGTTCGGCGAAATACCGGTGGGCTCCAGACGCTCGGGCTGGAAAGGGAGGGTCTTGATGGCCATCCGGGTCACGATTCCCAGGCAACCACGCAGGCCGGTATATCCCCTCAAAAGGCCCCTCAGGTCCGGGCCCGGCCCTTCCCCCCAGAAGGGATCTTCTCCTTCAGCGAGCGAACCCAGCCGGAGAATTTCTCCGTCCGGCATCACCACTTCGGTGCCGAGGATGCGTCTGTGAGGCAGCCCGATCCGGTGGCTCAAGGGAGACCAGCCGTCGCCGATAAGGTTGGCGACGGCGGAGGCCTGCGCTCCTCCGCCCCCGATCACCACGTAGGCCCCGTGTTTCATGCATTCCTCCTGTATGGGAGAATAGATCATGCCCGGCCCCACCTCGACGTAGAAATGCTTCTCGTCAAGAATGAAGTCGTTCATCCGCTTGAGATCAATGAGCAGGGCATCCTCCACGTGTGGATGGGAACGGGGACCGTAAAACCCGGTGCTGTAAGGCACGTAGGGGATGTCATTCCGGTAACAGACCTTCACGATCTTCTGAACCTCTTCCGTCGTCCTGGGCATGATCACGCACCCGGGGACCCTGGTCATAACCCGCTCGTACCCCAGGCCGTCCTCGTATCCACCGGGGCCGCTTCTGTAGCCCTCGCAAATCACCGGATCGTCGGAAATATATTCCGGGCCTACAACGGCTTCCAATACCTTATAGATTTCTTTTGATTTCAGCATGAGTTGCCTCCTATGACCTAACCTTCGATGGATGCGCAGATGACTTCCGAGATATCAAGGACCTGCACACGAGCATTACCGGCTTTGACCGCTTCGGAGAAATTGTTCTTGCACCAGGGGCACGCTGACACGAGTACCTCGGCTCCGATATCCTTGACCTCTTCGAGCCGGTGAGCCGCCGCCCACCCGGCCAAGTCCGGAAACGCCTCCTTGGTTCCCCTGCCCGCGCCGCAGCAGAACGCGTTTTCTCTCATCCTCGGCATTTCAATAAGCTCGACGCCGGGGATGGCTTTCAGGATGTCTCGAGGCTGGGAATACACCCCGTTTGTTCCACGCCTCCGTTGAAGTCTCGGCTCCACGCACCCCATCCACCCTCTTTTCCCTTCATAGGGCGTCCAGGGTTCGCTCAAACGGCTGAGACTGCAGGAGTCGTGATATGTCATCCGGCTTTCGAACGGTTTCTGCATTCTCAGGATGCCTTCTTCCATCTTTTCACTCACAAATTCCACGAGATGGACGACCTTGAAGCCGAGATCCTCCGTGGAAATGCCCAGAAGTTTTGGATAATCGACTTTCCACATACGGTACCCCTCGGCACAGCTGGTGAGCAGGGTTTTGGCGCCTGACTTCCGCACTTCCCCCACATTCCTTTCGGCCAGGACCTTTGCCTCGTCGATCATACCTGCGGAAAAGACCGTATTCCCGCAGCACCATTCGTCCTGCATCAGCATAAATTCGGTTCCGCAGGCCTTGAGTATCTTTGCGGTGGATTGGGCGATCTCCTTGCTGACATAGGACGCGTTGCAGCCGGCAAAGTACATCAGGTCCGCCTGTTCGGCGGGGACCAACCCCTCCGGAAGCCATTGGGTCCGCTTTTCGTGAGGGGCGCCGTACATATTGTGATGGCGGGCGATGTTGTCGGCGATCTTCTTGTGGGCGGGCATCGGACCGACGCCGTCTCTGACGGCCTTCACCCTCAGGGATTCGAGCGCCAACTCGATTTCCAGGTCGAGGTTCCGCTTGCACCCTACATCGCAGGCGCCGCAAAGGGTGCAGGCGTACACGACTTCAAGTGCCTTGTCGTTCCAGTCGAGCCGGCCTTCCGCCATGGCATGACCGATTCTCATTTTGCCGTATGCCCCGTATGCATCAAACTCGTATCTGGCCGCACTGGGACACCTGGTCATGAATCTCGGACCCGGCATATAGGTATGATCCACCCAGGTGCACCCTTTGCACTTGATGCAGCGGCTCATATCATAAACGAAGTTTTCCATATCCGTTATGTCGAGCTTGAACTCGGCTCTCGGCTTGTAGTATCTCACTAAAGGTTCATTCGCCATTAGTACTCCCTCCTTAGAAGCACAGATTCCCTGGATTCATGATGTTGTTCGGGTCAAAAACCTTTTTCAGCCTCTTCAGGTGACTGGCATAGGAGGCCGCCCTTTCATACACGATGGAAGCCAACTCGCCGTAGGGTCTGGTAAAGACGGCCCCTTCGTTGAGAAGCATGATTGCGGCTTCTCGATAGAGCATGCGAACCTTCTCTATTTCCACTTTGTTTTCAGGATCATAGAAAAAGCTGAACTCAGGCCTGCAGGCCCGATTGTGCTCGATCGGCTGAATATAAATACCGATCTCTTCAATGGGGTAGCCATGATGCGCAGCCAACTCCTCCACCAGGCTGACGTAATACGCCGCATTCATCGGCCGGGCGTGGAAAAACAGGCTTTGACAGCCGCCCTTCACACGGTTCTTCCAATGGGGCGAGCCGACCGGCCACGGGTTGCGCAGCGCGGAAAGCATCTTGCTTCTCAGCCCCGGAAAGCCCGGAAGAGTCTCCCCCAGGCGCATATCGGAGAACTCGTTCTTGATAATCTCCGCCAGGAAATTCTGCTCGTAGGCGATCTTTTCTTCGGGCCGTCTCAAAAGACCGCTGATCACAAGTACCAGCGTCCACGGAGGGAGGGAGGCCTTGAGTGTTTCAAAATCAGCGGGCCACTCTTCAGCCAGCATTGCGGCCAGATCCACATTGTTCAGGATTACCACCTCCTGCCCGATCCTGCGGGGCAGAATTCGATACAGGAAATTGGTCACGTAATCCAGGTCGTCGACCGGAGCAAAAAGGATCTTGTCACTTCTCGGAATGGATTCCATCTTCAGGTTTGCCCAGGTGACGACCCCCATGGTGCCTTGGGCGCACTGGAAAAACCGGTAGAAATCCAGCCCGGGCCCAGAAGGATTGCCTCCTCTTGATTTTGACTCGGGATAGCCGTTCACGCTGGCAGACCCCATTCTGAAAATCTCGCCCGTAGGCCACACCACCTCCATGGCCTGAAGCGGTTCCCCGTAATCGTATACCTGATTGGTGGGTTCCTCACGTTCCAGGAAATCCGTGAGCACCGAGCGTTCGCCCGGCGGCGTGAGAGGCATGATCACCCTGTACCCCTCCTTCTTCAGTTCCCTGGTGAGCTTGTCCCAGGTAACGCCGGCTTCGAACCTGACCCGGCGGTTTTCCGGGTCGATTTCAAGGATACTGTCCATTCTCGACATATCCATAACTACCCCTCCTTCTTTCGGAAGGGTGGCCCCGTAGAAATGGACCTTTGAACTGCACGGCACGACAGGGATTCTGTTCTCACTGCAAAACTTGACAACCCCCTGGACCTCATCGGAACTACCCGGTCTGACAATGAAATTAGGCGCTCCAGCAGGCGAGTAGCTGAAATCCACGGCATAGGCCTGCAACTGATCAGGTTCATCGGAGAAATTTTCCACCCCGACAACTTCCGACAATCTTGCTTTAACGTCCACGGCTACCTCCATTACTGTTAAAGTACTCTGATGTCTTCTCTCCCGGCCTCCTTTGGTCGAAAAAAGAACGCGGCAGAGCCGTTTTTCCTTCCCGGCCGGAAAGACCGGCCTTGACATCGTGATAACTTCAGGCTATTAATTACCAATACATAGATAGTCAATACATTAACTAAATGCATCTGTCAAGAACTTTTGCCTTCGGGAGAATGTCGTGGACGAGAAAAGATATGTGAGCGATCTGAGCACGAATGAAAAAGTGCTTATAGCAATGGTGAGGGCTGCAGAAATCTTCAAGAGAACCCACAGCGCCATCTTCAGAAACTACGGCCTCTCTTTCCCTCAGTACAATGTGCTCAGAGTACTTGATGCATCCCGGAACGGGAGGAACAGGATTTCCGATGTAAGCAGGATAATGCTGGTTCCCGGCGCCAACATGACCGGAATAGCCAAACGGTTGGAAAGAGACGGGTTCCTGACCAGGAAGTCAGATCCCAAGGATGAACGGGTGACCATCCTTGAAATCACCCCAAAGGGGAAAAGAACCCTCAGGGACATAGAGCCGGAAAAAGAGCGAAGCGCTGAGCTCATGCTGGAAGGCTTTAGCGAAGAGGTCAGGATGGATCTCCTGGACACGCTCAGAAAACTCATCAGGAACAATATACCTCCGGCAAAACAGTAAGCTCGAATCCACCTTCAGATTTCATCAAGGCTTCCTCCTTGTGCACCCCTCGGCAGCCACATGATGCCTTCCGCCCTGCGGGAAGAGAATCACTCACCTGAAAATGACATCCTTTGCGTATACGTATTGTAATACAGGATATCGGTCATATATTTTGTATGCAAGGCGGGCTGTTAGCCCACAGACCAGGCAGAACAACAGCACGGGGTGAACGGCAATGCTGTCTTCGATAATGAAAACCAATGACATCCGCGAAGCCCTGATGGCCCGGCTGCTCCGGGCGATAGAAGGGTCTATGCATGTGGTATACGGGCAACGCAAACGTGCCGTGTTCCGCGACCTGCCTGCAACCATCGTGGAAATCGGGCCGGGAACCGGCGCAAATATGCGCTATTACGCCCCCGGAACCAGGGTCATTGCCGTAGAGCCCAACCCGGCCATGCACCCCTATCTGCGCAAAGCGGCCCGGCGTTACAGCCTGCAATTGGACCTTCGGAGCACAAAAGCCGAACACTTGGACCTGGGTACGGAGAGCACGGAAGCAGTGATCAGCACCCTGGTGCTCTGCTCGGTGGATGATCCGGAGCAGGTAGTTTCGGAAATCCGACGGGTCCTCAAACCGGGCGGCCGTTTCATTTACCTCGAACATGTAGCCGCCGTGAAGGATACGGCCCTGGCCCGGATGCAAGACTTCCTCTATCGGCTCTGGCTCGTGCTTTTTGACGGTTGCCGCCTCAACCGTCACACCTGGACCACCATCAATGCCGCCGGTTTCCATCAGGTCAGCATGGATTGTTTCAAGCTGAAATCAGCATGGGTACCGGTGTCTCCCCATATATTCGGGGTGGCAGTGAAGTAGAGCCCGGGCCGAAGATCCGTGAATTCTCTCAGTCAAAAGTACTCCTGTCAGATCAATACCCTGTTTTTGAGCACAAAATACACGCTGCAGCGTATTCCCCTATAAGAATCGAATAAAATAATTTTTGGAAAGAGGTGGAAGGCATTTTTCACCACCCTGCCGGACGGCCGCCTGAGCAGGGAGACTTGATAGGCCGGGACAATGCGGAAATGGGCGGCGGGGAATTCTATGAAGAGCCGGGAGGCACGGAATAATGATTTCGCTCAACGTCAATGGAAAGAGGCGGGATGTCGATGCGCCCGCGGAGACTCCCCTTCTGTGGGTGATCCGGGAAAACCTCGGCCTGACCGGGACCAAATTCGGCTGCGGCAAGTCGCTCTGCGGCGCGTGCACGGTGCACGTGGATGGAAAGGCAGTCCGCTCCTGCGTTACCCCGCTCTCATCCGTCTCCGGCAAGGACATCGTTACCATCGAAGGTCTTTCGCCCGACGGCAGTCATCCTGTGCAACAGGCCTGGATCGCCGAGGACGTCCCCCAGTGCGGATACTGCCATTCAGGCCAGATCATGGCCGCAGCAGCGCTCCTGACCAAAAACCCCGACCCGAGCGATGAGGAAATACACAAGGCCATGGCCGGAAACATCTGTCGGTGCGGCACCTATCAGCGCATCCGCCGGGCAATTCATCGTGCAGCAGAGATCATGGCCGAAGGGGGGATCAAGAGAAGAACGGGATCCCCCGCATCCCTATCCGCCGAACCCTTTGCCCTCAATGATTTCGTCCACATCGGCGCCGATGGGGTGATCACGCTGATCATCAACAAATCGGAAATGGGACAGGGGGTGTACACCTCCCTGCCCATGCTCGTGGCAGAGGAGCTCGAATGCGATTGGGACATGATACGTGTGGAACCGGCGCCCGTGGCCCCGGTTTACAACCACACCGTTATGGGCATCCAGCTGACCGGTGGCAGTTCCAGCGTTTCCAGCGAGTGGGAAAGGATGCGAAAGGTCGGCGCCGCCGCACGGGAGATGCTGACAGCGGCCGCGGCCGACATCTGGAAGGTGGACCGAAAGAGCTGCCGTGCCGAAAACGGCAGGATCATTCACCCGAGCGGAAAAGCGCTGTCATACGGCCAGCTGGCCGAGAAGGCCTCAACGATGCAGCCTCCCCGGGATATCCCCTTGAAGGACCCCTCCTCATTCAAAATCGTGGGCAAGCCGAGACGCCGTCTCGATAATGCCGAAAAAGTGACCGGAAAGGCGATCTTCGGCCTGGATGCAGACATTCCCGGTGCGCTCGTCGCCCTCGTTGCCCGCCCTCCGGTCTTCGGCGGGAAGGTAAAGGAAGTCGAGGACAAGGACGCCAAATCTACGCCCGGCGTCAAGGCGATCGTTCGGATCGAATCCGGGGTGGCAGTAGTGGCGGAGAACTTCTGGTCGGCAAAAGAGGCGCGGGAAAAGCTGGAGATCACCTGGGACGAGGGGCCCCTTGCCGGACTCTCGACATCCGGGATGCGGCAGGAATATTCGGACCTGGCGGGAACCCCGGGTGTCGTGGCCATGGAAAGGGGGACCCCCGATGAGACTCTGGACCATGCAGCCATGCGGATAAATGCGGACTATGAGGTCCCATACCTCGCCCATGCACCGATGGAGCCCCTGAACTGTCTTGTGGATTTGCGCTCCAACGGCTGCGAGATCCAGACCGGCACACAGTTTCAAACGGTAGACCGAAATGCCGCGGCCCGGGAGGCAGGGCTCACGGAAGAGGAGGTACGGATCCACACCACATTCCTGGGCGGCGGCTTCGGTCGCCGCGCCAATCCCCGGTCCGATTTTGTGGTGGAGGCGGTCCAGGTGGCCAAGGCGGTTAAGAGGCCGGTGAAGGTCATCTGGACCCGGGAGGACGACATTAAAGGCGGGTACTACCGCCCCATGTGGTACGATCGGATCGCCGCAGGGCTCGACAAAAACGGCGACCTTGTTGCCTGGAAGCACAGGATCGTCGGTCAATCGATCATCCGGGGCTCTCCCTTTGAACAGTCCCTTGTGGCTGAAAACGGCATCGACGGAACGTCCGTGGAAGGGGCCCAGGACACCCCCTATGAGATCCCGAACCTTCTGGTGGACCTCCATACCCCCGAAATAGGGGTGCCGGTCCAGTGGTGGCGCTCGGTAGGACATTCCCACACCGCCTTTGTGGTGGAGAGTTTCATGGACGAGGCAGCGCATCGGGCAGGCAAAGATCCGTGTGAATTCCGCCGCAGGCTTCTCGCCGCTCATCCGCGTCATCGTCGGGTGCTGGAGCTTGCCGCAGAAAAGGCCGGGTGGGGCATTCCCGCGCCTGAAGGCAGAGGCCGGGGAATCGCCCTCCACGAGTCGTTCGGCAGTATTGTCGCTGAAGCGGCCGAAGTGTCGGTGAGCTCCGAGGGGAAGCCGCGCGTCCATAAAGTCGTATGCGCCCTCGACTGCGGGAGCGTGGTAAATCCCGCAACCGTTGAGGCTCAGATGGAGTCAGGCATTGTCTTCGGACTATCCGCTGCCCTTTACGGCGCCGTTACCCTTAAAAACGGCCGAGTAGAGCAGAGCAATTTCAACGACTATCCGGTCCTGCGAGCCGGGGAAATGCCGGTCATAGAGGTACATATTGTCCCAAGCACGGAAGCACCCGGCGGTGTGGGGGAACCCGGGACACCTCCCATCGCCCCTGCGGTGACCAATGCCCTCTTTGCCCTCACGGGAAAAAGGATCAGGCGCCTGCCCATTGATCCCGAGGCACTCAAAATATGAAGATGGAGGCATGATTTTCTTGAAGGAAGGAGGAATCCATGAACGCAAGGCGGACTTTCCATTCAGGACTTTCTGCATGGTGGCGTGTTGGGGTCATATTTACCGTCATGGCGGGATTTGCCGTTCTCATCTTTATATCGGTATGGGCCTACAAATACAGTCCCCCCATTCCCAAAAAGGTGGTCAATGCTGCTGGTGATACGGTGTTTACCGGTGAAGATATCCTGGCCGGTCAACAGGTCTTTTTAAAATATGGCTTGATGGAAAACGGCACCATCTGGGGCCACGGTGCCTATCTCGGCCCCGACTTTTCGGCCGCATATCTTCATACCCTGGCCGAGGACGTCGGCGAAGCCCTGGCAGGAGACGCTACCAACACTCCTTCGACACACTCAAGCCCTCGGAGCGAGAAGCAATAGAACCCGAAATCCGGCGAGTGCTGAAAAAAAATCGTTTCAACCCGCAGACGCAGACCTTGCTGTTCACCAAACCTGAAGAGGATTCCTACCGGCGCCAAATAGCCATATGGCAGAACCACTTTGCCCGGGGATGTGATCTTTATTGTTCTCGGCGTTGTCCCGCTTGTCATTGCCGCGTTCTTGACCTATTGGCCCATGAGACAATCGGTGGTAAAAGCGGCGTGAATCTTCTCCCGCAGTATGAAAGGTGATGGGCTGGGTTAACGTGATGAGGCTCTGTTCGGAGATGAATCAGGAGCGGGGGTGCGCCAAAAAAAATTGGGACGACCCCAATATATAGCGTTTTTTGATTGACAAACCACAATTTATTTGATATCGTACCTTTCAAACAACAAAACCCGACTGTTACAGCAGCCGGGTTCTCGCCAGTCAATCAGGCAGCGCTGAGGAAGTAGACAGCCGTTGTCGAGACCATCAGGAAAAGGAAACACCCGGTCTCGACAACATTAACCGTTAACCCCTAACCGCCCTGCCTGCCGCCCGCAGGCAGGGCGCATTTTTTCTACCCGGCCTCTTATAGCAAATTCCCTTCACAGAAACAACTCAAATTTCAATGTTCCTGCCGAGGCGTGCAAATCTTTCTTTGGTGCCCCTCGAAAAACAGCCGGCAAGTCCGCGGGGAGGCAGCAGGACTGATTTCCTGCGTCGCGGCTAACCGGCAACGGTGTATATTCTGATCTCGGGGTCGGCATCCAGAAGCGGTTTCAGGTTCTTCACCACATCCTGATTGAAGAGATCGCTTTTGAGATATGCTTGAGCATTGTCCGCGTTGTCGAAACCGTGAAGCACCTGCACATCGTCGTCCCTCACGAGCAGGGCCTTTGTCTCGGCCCCCTTGATTTCCGTGAGGAACGGCAGCCGATAGTCCTTGTAAACGCCTGCGGCCGCGGTCCGATTTTTTTCACTAATCTTGAGGGTAATTTCCAGGTAAGCGCTCATGTGTCATTCCTCTCTTTCGTGGTTTATTCTATACGAATGGTAAAATGTTCAGGGCTGTCGGGTGAATAGGGTCAGGGCTGTATTTTCCGACGCTCGTCCACGTAGACACGTGGACGAGGAAGGACGGCAGGTGCACTTCGACGGCAAAGCAGCCGCCGCCCTGATGGAGAGGGCTGCGGAGTTATCCGTGAAGCCGCCAGCGATTGAAAAAGTCAATGTCCTAGCGGCCAAGCTGCCGGATTGGAGGTGTCGAGGCACAAGCTAATCGCCGGCATTCAGGGCGTTTGCTCGGTTAAAAATCACGGAGACTGCACGGACACGTTCGGGACGGAAGCAGGCATAAGGAATCAGCCTGGGAATATCCACCGCCCCGCCCCGATGGTCACATGAGCTTTTTCCCTATCTTCCATGCCGACCCGACCTCCTGCCCCAGGGCCACATACTTTCGATCCGGCATGAGAAGCACAAGTGGGTTGATTTTCTTCAGATCGGGCACGCCCTCCGTAAGACAGCTCTCATCGCAGTAGGTCGCGACGATTTCCCCGATAAAAAGCTCATCTTTCGGCAGTTCAACGGTCCGGATCACTTTGCACTCGAAGCTGACGGGACATTCCTGGATCATCGGCGCCGTTTCAAGCTTGCCGTAGAATGTCTCGAACAGGCCTGACTTGTCCACCTTGCTGCCTGAGACCAGGCCGCAATAATCCGTTACCTCGGCCATCTCCGCCGATGGTACGTTGAGGCTGAAAGATTGATTTTCTCGGATGCCGGAGTTGGTGTAGTGGGTCTTGCCCATTGCAACAGCAAGACAGGGAGGGTCCGGATTGACCATACTGAACCACGCCACCGTGAGGTAGTTCGGTTTTCCCCTCACGTTCGCCCCCACCAAGGAGCAGGGCATCGGATAATACATGCGGCCCTTGCCGATTTCTATTTTTCCCATATCATCCTCTCAGAGGGAGTATCGGCCTTGATTCGCACGCTCATACTTTCAAACAGATACTCCCCGTGCAGTCCTTGCAAGATGCCGTTTAGATGTTCAGTATCCCGGGACCTTTCACCGAGCCGGCTTTGTAATAGGTCTTGCCCACCGCGCCGCAGACAGGGCACCGTTCCGGAGGCTCATTGGCTGCGGTATGACCACAACCAGGGCAGATATAGTAATCCCGCACCGGGAAATCGTCCAGGTTTTCCAGCGCCTCATTGAACAGGGCGTGATGAACCTTCTCAACTTCCATGGCATGGGAAAGGGTGATCTCTGCCGCCCGCATGTTTTCCTCTTTGGCCTTTGACACCATCTCAGGATACATGCTTTTGAACTCGTGCATTTCTCCGGCGATAGCCGCTTTCAGATTGTCCTCGGTACCCTTTATTTCCTTCAGGTTGCTGAGATGTC
>CAZEGG010000044.1:0-15133 GCA_964511755.1 uncultured Desulfobacteraceae bacterium
TGAAGGCCATTGCCGCGGCAATCTTGAAGGCCATGTTATCTGAAAGGGATTCCCGTATTTGAGCGTCGAGGAGGGTTGTCTGGATATCGATGACCGGGTATCCCATCATGACGCCGCTGCCTTCGGATTCAACGACCCCTTCCCGGATGGCAGTCAGGAACTCTTCGGTCAAATCAGGGTTCTTGCATCGATCCAGAAAGCTGTTGCCGCTCCCCCTCGGCAGGGGAGCTACTTCAAGCAGCACTCCCGCATAATGCTGCTGCCCCCCGAGTTCTCGCTGGAAAACCTCTTCATGAGAGACAGTCTTGCTGATGGTCTCCCGGTAGACCACCTGGGGTTTTCCCTGGTTGGTCTCCACGGAAAATTCCCGCTTCATGCGTCCCACCAGAATTTCAAGATGCAGTTCTCCCATCCCCGAGATGACGGTCTGGCCCGTTTCTTCATCGATCCTGTACTTGAAGGTGGGATCTTCGTCAGAGAGTTTTTCCAGGGTTTCCACAAGTTTGTCCTGGTCCTGGACATACTTGGGCTCCACGGCCATGGTGATGACCGGTTCATTAAACTTGATCGGCTCGAGCAGGATGGGTTTGTCTTCCGCACAGAGCGTATCTCCTGTGCCGGTGTTCTTGAGCCCCATGGCGGCGACCAGGTCCCCGGCAGAGGTGCTTTCTATACGTTCCCGTTTATTGGAATGCATCCTGAGAAGTCTGGAGAGTTTTTCCTTGATTCCTTTTGCGGAATTGAATACGGGTTTGCCGACGTCGATGGAGCCGGAGTAAACCCGCAGGTAGGTCATTTTTCTTCCCTGATCCATCATGACCTTGAACGCCAGGGCTGAAAACGGCCCTTTCGGATCAGGCGGGCGCGATTCTTCTTCCCCGGTATCCGGAACATGACCAACGATGGCGGGAACGTCTATGGGAGAGGGCAGGTAGTCGGTAATGGCGTCCAGCAGCGGCTGGATACCTTTGTTGCGGAGGGCACTCCCACACAGGACCGGGGTGAGCTGCAGACGCACGGTGGCGTTCCGGATGGCGGCCTTGAGTTCCTCCTCCCCGATTTCCTCCTCGGCAAGGTATTTTTCCATGATGGAATCATCCTTGTCCGCCAGGGTTTCCATCAGGTTTTCCCGATACTCGGATGCTGTTTCAAGGAGAGAGTTAGGGATAGGGACCTCTTCGTAGCTGGCACCGAGAGATTCATCCTCCCAGACAATGGCCTTCATGCGAATCAGATCTACCACTCCCTGGAACTGATCTTCCGCGCCCCACGGTATCTGCGTAACCAGGGGAACAGCGCCCAGCTTTTCCCGCATGCTCTCTACGACCTTGAAAAAATCGGCCCCCACTCGGTCCAGCTTGTTCACAAACGCGATTTTCGGCACATGGTAACGATCCGCCTGATGCCAGACGGTCTCAGACTGCGGTTCCACGCCGCCCACGGCGCAAAACACGCCTATGGCGCCGTCCAGGACCCGCAGCGCCCGTTCGACTTCGATGGTGAAATCCACATGCCCGGGTGTATCGATGATATTGATATGGTGGCCTCTCCACTCGCAGAAAGTAACGGCGGAGGTGATGGTGATCCCCCTTTCCTTCTCTTCCAGCATCCAGTCCATTGTCGCTTCGCCGTTGTGTACCTCCCCCATCTTATGGACGCGGCCGGTGTAATAGAGAATCCGTTCGGTCACCGTTGTCTTCCCAGCGTCGATATGGGCGATGATGCCGATATTTCTTGTTTTCGCCAGTCTTTGTTTCGACGTTGCTGCCATATCCATCCGCGACTTTCACGAGAGATCCCGGGTGTTTCTCAAGGGCAAAAGCGCGGTCCCTCCTGCGTTCTTCTGTTGTCACTGCAAAGTGCATGCCGTGTTTGACATGGAAGCCAAATCTAAGGTATTGTAACTATTCTGTCAAGTTATTAGGGGTGAAGGAGGTTTCGTTTTGTTTGAGGCATTTGTTCAGAGCCAAACGGGGCGCAGCCTCTTGGATATGCATCAGCTTCTGCTGCGCCACTTTGGTCCGCAGGAGTGGTGGCCGGGAGAAACCACGCTCGAGATTATGGTCGGGGCCGTACTTACCCAGAACACCAGTTGGACCAATGTGGAAAAGGCGATTCGAAACCTGAAGGATCATGGCCTCCTTTCCCTGAAGGCCCTGAACACCATCACGCTTGATGCACTTGCGCAGGAGATCCGTCCGTCCGGTTACTACAACATCAAGGCGAAGAGGTTGAAGAACCTGATCCGGCTTTTTTTCGAACAGTACGGAGGATCTCTGGAGAGTCTTTCCAGCGTGGATACAGGAGATTTGCGGGAGCACCTGCTGGCGGTGAACGGCGTTGGGCCGGAAACCGCGGACAGTATTCTCCTCTATTCACTGCAGCGCCCCGTGTTCGTAGTGGATGCGTACACTCACCGCATCCTGCTTCGTCACGGCATGGCCGAAGAGCAGATGGAATATCATGAACTGCAGGAATTGTTTATGGATAACCTTCCTGAAGACGTGGATCTCTTTAACGAGTTTCACGCCCTCATCGTGATGGCCGGAAAGGAGTACTGTAAAAGGAAACCCCTCTGCCACGCCTGCCCCCTGGGTCACTGGGAGAAGATCCCCGACTTGTAAACATCAAAGCATATACGGGATGGGTTCTTGTTCAGAGCGACTGACGA
Organism: uncultured Desulfobacteraceae bacterium; assembly: GCA_964511755.1. GTDB lineage: Bacteria > Desulfobacterota > DSM-4660 > Desulfatiglandales > Desulfatiglandaceae > B46-G9. Next base: position 2,672 of record CAZEGG010000044.1, read on the forward strand.
AGCCAGCCCGGAAGACGCGGAACCGAGAAAAGGGATCCATCCCGTATCGCGGCGCAATTGATCTGGCCGAAAGAACGCTTCAATCGGATGAACCGAAAATTATTCGCTTGACTTCCCGCCCGAAGTACCTATTATACGCCTATCAAGATAGGCTATGCTCTTCTTGAGGGACAGATTTCGTTCTGAGGAAAAGTTTCATTTGTCCAGAGTGACAACCTTAAGATTCGAACTGTTGATAAATCTTGAAAGGAGGGTGTCATTATGGCGAATGGAACAGTGAAGTGGTTTAATGACAGTAAGGGCTTCGGCTTTATCGAGCAGGAAGACGGCCCGGATGTGTTTGTTCATCATTCTGCGATTAATGCCGATGGTTTCCGGTCCCTGAACGAAGGCGATCAGGTCACCTTTGACATTGAGCAAGGGGCAAAAGGTCCGGCCGCAGCCAATGTTAGAGTAGTCTAGCGTACTGCTTTGACAAACAACAAAGGCATTTCATCAAAAGGGATGAAATGCCTTTTTTTTACTCCGGAAATCTGACAGGAGCATGAAAGAAGAGAAGATGAACACGAAGCGATTTTCCCATGTCCTGGTCACAGACCAGTCTTCTCTCGGGCGCCTGGCGGCGGAACTCGAAAAAGAGCAGGCCATAGCGGTGGATCTCGAGGCGGATTCACTGTTTCACTACCGCGAACAGGTATGCCTGCTCCAGATTTCAACGAAGTTTCTGCATATCCTCGTGGATCCGTTGGCATTGAAGGATCTTTCACCTCTTTCTGGAGTTTTCGCAAGTTCCCGTGTGGAGAAGGTATTTCATGGAGCTGATAATGATATACGGGCTCTCCACAGGGATTTCGGCATCGAAGTGAACTCCCTTTTTGACACGCAAATAGCGGCGCGGTTCCTGGGGAGCAAGGAAACAGGGCTTGCCGCTCTTCTCAAGCAGAAACTGGGAGTTCATATTGACAAGAAGTATCAGAAAAAAGACTGGTCAAAAAGGCCGTTGCCGCCACCCATGCTTGACTACGCGATTCAGGATACGTTTTATCTTCTCGCCCTCAGCGCGATGTTCAAAGAAGAGTTGCGGACGAAAGATCGCCTCGCTTGGGTAGAGGAGGAGTGTGAGATGCTGAGCAAGGTTCGCCAGGATGCGCCGGCAAAAGGACCGCTCTTTCTCGGATTCAAGGGAGCAAGCAGACTGGACGGGACCAGCCTGGCAGTCCTGGAATCAATCCTGCAATTAAGGGATGAAAAAGCCAGACGCAGGAATCTTCCTCTCTTCAAGATTCTCGCTAATGCTCCGATCATGGAGATCGTCAAAAGGAAACCTAAAAGCAAGATGGATCTTTCTTCCATACCCGGACTGAGCGCCAGACAGATACGTACCCTGGGTCCCTCTATTCTGAAAAGGACGGAACAGGCCATGAACACAGAAGAGGATGAAATCCCCGCATTCCCAAAAACCAGGCGGAGGCAGGTGGACAGGAAGGTATCGGGCAGGGTGAAGGCCCTGAAGATCTGGAGGGAAAGATGCGCAAGAGAGATGGGGCTCGACGACGGTTCTCTTGTATGTACAAACGCCCAGATCGATGCCATCGCCTTCATTTTCCCTCGCGGGCAGGAGGAACTGGCGGCCGTTCCCGGGCTGAGGGTATGGCAAAGAGAGCTTTTCGGCAGGGAAATCTGTGCTCTCCTCCAGGACTCCGGGTCCTCGTCCATGATTGGCCCCAAATAGGAGGAAGAGAGGAGGAGAATGAGCTTGACACTCTTTCTCTTCATTTTCTAAAATCAAGGAAAAGAAGTCCCAATCGTGATGCGCAGGTGATTCTTCCGGAAGGTGGACCGTGCTTCAACAGCGCGGAGAGCAGTGTGCTCCGGTTGAGTTTTCGGGCATCTTCCCATCCCTTCTCAATTCGCCCCGGACCTGCAGTAAACCCTACCTGAACACCGGTGCCCTGCACCTGTCGAATGCATGCCGTTAAGGAGAGAAACCGCAAAAAGAAACAGAGGGGGAATCGAACATGAGAATGCAACTGAATAGAATTATTTGTGCGACAGATTTTTCAGGGTGTTCCAGATTCACGATCCCTACCGGGGTGGCGTTGGCCAAAGAGTTTGGAGCGAGGCTCTATATTTGTCATGTCGTGGACTTCCCCCTTATGTCGGCATACGGCGAGGCCATAAGAGACCCCGCACTGGACAAGGACAGAATAACGAGAGACGCCGGGGAAGAAATTTCAGCACTCATGGGGGAGCAGGCTGTTGAATGGGAGCCCCTCGTCGTTCTGGGAAGGACCGCTGATGAAATAGAACGGTTGTCCTCTGAAAAGGACGCGGACCTTGTGATTTCCGCCACCCACGGGCGCTCCGGTTTGAAACGGCTCGTCCTCGGCTCTGTAACCGAACATCTGATGCGGAGACTTGCCTGCCCGCTGCTGGTTGTGCGGAGCGCTGAAGAATCATCCGGGAGGGCTGGCGACCGGCCGATAACACTGCAGAAGATTCTCGTCGGGTGCGATTTCTCGCCTGACTCCGACCTTGGATTTCAGTATGCCTTGAGTTTCGCGCAGCAGTTTCAGGCTGAATTGCATCTGGCCCATGTTGTTGAGCCCTCTGCCTACAAGGAATTGAGAAGATCTGAAGGCCGGGAAGGGATACCGGGAGAGAAGGATTTACGGGACCGATTGAGAGAGCAGTTGAGCCGGATGGTTCCCGAGGATGCACTGCACTGGTGCACACCGAAAACCGTACTCCTCGCCGGCCAGCCTCACGAGGAATTGTCCAAATATGCCCTGGTAAACGGCGTGGACTTGATGGTCCTTGGGTTCAGAGGGTGCGGCCTGATGGAGACCCTGTTTGTGGGGTCCACGACCGCGCGAGCAATCCGAAACGCACCGTGTGCCGTCCTCTCGGTACAGCCGACGGTGTACTGACGCTCCTCCTTTCCGGCGACGCTCTCAGGGACAACCATCCGGTCGTTCTTTCGAAACGGCTTCGACGTGTCTATTCTTCCGTTTGCGGAGCCATAGACCCAGATCCACCGACAAGACGTCAGATGCAAGTCGAAGATCCCGTTCCGGGCGGGGACGCCGCATCGCAGATCCCGTGTTGTGTGCGGGAGGAGCGACGACTGAGGCATAGGAACAATACGCCGCAGGGAGAAGCGAGCGAAGGCAACGCGGCTTGAGCTCCGCGAAATCCCGTCTTGGCGGGAAGATGATGCTTTGCTGGTGGATCCGGGACACAATTCCCCGCAGATTGACTTATGATCAGCGAAATACTAGACTCCGGGAGAGTTGCAGGAGTTCATCGACTATCCGAAGGAATATCGAACCGGGGGAGGCATCATGATCGGTGTGTACCTGAAGGCCCTGAGGGCTCCTTTTCTGATGGGGTCGCTGGTGACCGTGACCGTGGCCGCAGCATATGCCTTCTCAAAGGGCAGTTTTTCGCCCGCTCTTTTCGGTCTCACCCTGCTCGGCGTGGGTTCTTTGCACCTTGGCGCCAATCTGCTGAACGACTATTACGATGCGCGCGGGAGCGACCCCATTAACCTGCGGCTGACTCCTTTCAGCGGCGGGAGCCGTGTTATCCAGGAGGGGAAGCTATCCGCAATGACGGTGCTTCTTCTTGGTGCGGCCTTCCTTGCCGTCGGTATTGGTTCGGGCATCTGCCTGGTCATCCTGGAACGTCCGTGGGTGCTCATCTTCGGAGGCCTTGGGCTCTTCGCAGGCTGGGTGTATTCCGCTTCCCCTTTTCAGTATATGTCAAAGGGCCTCGGCGAGTTGGTGATCTTCTTCGCATTTGGTCCCCTGATTACGCTGGGTGCGTACTACGTTATGACCGATTCGGTGAATTGGTCCGCATTTGTCCTGGGCTTTCCTCAGGGATTCCTGGTGGCGGCTATCATTTGGATCAATGAGTTCCCGGACTATGAGGCCGACAGAAAGGCGGGAAAAAGGACCCTCGTGGTGAGACTCGGGCTGCGGTCGAGCTGCTACGGCTACTGTGTGATTGTGTTATGTGCCTTTGTATCGACCATCCTTCTCGTCGGGGCCGTGGGCATGCCCTATCTCATCATGGTGAGTTTCGCGTCGCTTCCCCTCGCCTTGAAGGCCACGAAGATACTCTGGAAACAGTACCGGTCCCATGAGCGCCTCGTCCCGGCCCAGGCAATGACCATACAGACGGTCATTGCGAACGGCCTCTTATTGTCATTGGGGTTTGTTTTGAGCCGCTACATAGGATGATAGAATAACTCCATGAGAACACGCCATGCCATTTATTGAAAATAGAAAAAGGCTTATCCTCTGCTGTGTGGGATTGATCTTTCTCCTGTCGGTTTTCGTGGTGGTGGGGTTCGGCTACTACCTGATAAACCCGGTCGGGAGAGGTGGAAACAACCTTGTTGTCGAAATCCGCGAGGGCGCCACACTCAGAGAAGTGGCGGAAATCCTTGAGGAGAGAGGCGTTATCAAGAGTCCTACTCTTTTCCTGCTCTGGGGCAAGTGGATGGGATACGGCAGAGAGATAAAGGCGGGAGAGTATCTGCTGAGTCCTGCTATGTCCCCGATAAAGGTTTTCAGCGTTCTCATCGGAGGGGTGAGCATTACCTACCCGGTCACCATTCCTGAAGGATTCAACCGCAAACAGATTGCCGCGCTTCTCTCGGAGAAGGGTATCACCGACGCAGATGAGTTTCTTCGTGTTTCCGGAGACCCGAACCTCGCCCGGAAATACGGCATATCGGAGCCGAACCTTGAAGGCTATCTCTACCCGGATACCTATCGATTCCGCCACCACATGGATGCGGGAAAGGTGATTGATGTGATGCTCAGGAGATTTCGGGAAGTGCTTGCCCCGTATGAAGAAGACCTCAAGAGAAGTCCCCTGTCTCTCAAACAGGTGGTCATTCTGGCGTCCATTGTGGAGAAGGAAACGGGGAACGCAGCGGAGCGGCCGCGGATTGCGCGCGTGTTTCTGAATCGGCTCAGAAAGAAGATGCGTCTCGAGAGCGATCCCACCGTGATTTACGGCCTCCCGTCGTTCTCGGGGAATCTGACAAAAAAAGACCTGGAACGCCCGACCCGGTATAACACCTATGTCATCAGGGGACTGCCGCCCGGTCCCATAGCAAATCCGGGAATTGAATCGATCAAGGCCGTGCTTTTCCCCGCTTCCGGCAACGACCTCTATTTCGTATCCAAAAACGATGGAACCCATCATTTTTCCACAACCCTGGAAGAACACAATCGCGCGGTCCTGCGCTACCAGAAAAGGACACATACAAAAAACGAGGAAGATCGGCATGGCTGAGAAAAAAGAGCAATGCTGATTGTCTCCGTGGGAGCAAACCTGACCCAGACCTTCGGCACAGCCTGAATGACCACCGCCAGTCGGCGACCACACCTCTCCGGGTCTTGAAAGGAAACCCTCATGCAGAATCTTTTGTCCTATTCCGCCGCTGAGTTGGCAGCACTCGTTCGCTCAAAGGAAATTTCACCCGCGGAAGTCATGGACGAGACCCTCAAGCGCATGGAAGCAATCAACCCGCGGCTCAATGCCTTTGTTGCCCTCCGGGCAGAGCGGGCCTTGGAGGAGGCCAGGCGCATGACCGACCGGATAGCAGCCGGGAGAGACCCGGGCCCCCTGGCAGGCATTCCCATCGGGGTGAAAGACCTGGAAGATGTACAGGGCATGGTCACCAGCTTCGGTTCGATTCCCTTCAGGGGGAATATGGCGCGCAGCGACTCGGTCCAGGTTGCACGCCTCCGGAAAGCAGGGGCCATTGTATTGGGGAAGACGAACACTCCGGAGTTCGGGTTCACGGGATTTACGAAAAACAGGCTGTACGGCGTGACACGCAATCCATGGGACCCGGAAAGAACCCCGGGTGGATCCAGCGGAGGTTCGGCCGCGGCCGTAGCGGCCGGGTTGGTCCCGCTGGCCACCGGATCCGACGGCGGGGGCTCCATCCGCATACCGGCCTGCTATTCCGGTTGTTTCGGGATAAAACCCACCTACGGGAGGATTCCGATGGGACCGGGGAACCTGCTCCACATGACGGGGACCTGGGCCCTCGGACCCCTATCGAGAACAGTCGGGGATGCCGCTTTATACCTTGACTGCACGGCAGGGTATCATCCGGCCGATCCGGCCTCACTGCCCCGGCCTTCAATATCCTTCGAGACGTGCCTGGAGCAGGTTCCGCCTCAGCTGAAAATTGCATACAGTCCGACCCTGGGCTATGCCCGGGTACAACGGGACGTGGCAGACCTCGTGGAAGATGCCGTGAAGTCTTTTGAGCAGATGGGGCATCACGTGGAATTGTGGGAAGAGGAGTTCCCGGAGGTGAGTGAGGCGTGGGCCCGGCTGATGAATATCGAGCTGTACGGAATGCTGCACGGGAACTTTGCGCGGATACGCGAGGAATTGGGGAGAACGCTGGTGTTGTCACTGGATCAGGCACGGCTGCTCTCGGTAGATGACCTCATCGGGGTGCAGAAGATCCGGACACGATTGAATGAAGTGCTCTGGAAATTGTTTGAACAGGTCGACCTTCTCCTCACACCTGCAATGCCGACGGAGGCATTCGGTGCAAAGGGACCGCCGCCCTCGGAGATAGACGGGCACCCGATTCCCCTTTTGGGCGCTGTGGCCTTTACGTATCCTTTCAACCTTTCCGGGCATCCCGCGGCAACGGTTCCGGTGGGACATACCGGGGCGGGGCTCCCGGCCGGCCTTCAGATTGTGGGGCCCAGACACCGGGATGACCTGGTGCTCCAGGCCGCCCGCGCCTATGAGCAGCTCCGTCCCTGGCATCATGTTCTGCCGCCCATGACCGTATCCGCATCGTCCTGAGGAGACTCAGTGGAGAATTGAATGCTTGACATATGTATTCTGTATACCGTATACAGGAAACATATGGTTCGCTCTTTTCCTCTTTCCCTTCCGTCGGAGGATTTTCCATGGAACTCTTTCAAGACCTTACCGTTCTTTCCCTTGAACAGGCAACCGTACTCCCCTATTTGACCTTTCGTCTTGTCCAGGACGGCATGCAGGTGATCAGACTGGAACATCCGGTCTACGGGGACCCAAACAGGCTCATCGGAAACAACGTCCTGGGAGAAGAGCGGATGAACGCCTATTTTCTCTGCATCAATGCGGGGAAAAAGGCCCTGACGCTGGATCTGTCGAAACCGGAAGGCCAGGAAATCTTCCGTCGTCTGATTCAGGAATTGGATGTGGATATCTTCGCGACAAACCAGCTCCCGAGGAACTACCAAAAACTCGGCATCGACTATGATTCTCTCAAGGCCCTGAAAAAGGATATCATCTGGCTGGGTGTTACGGGATTCGGGCCTGAGAGCAACGAGGCGGCGTACGATCCCATACTCCAGGCGAAATCGGGACTCATGGAGATGACGGGCGAAAAGGGAGGAGATCCGCAGGTTCTCGGGATTCCACTCCCTGACATGGGGACGAGTGAGCACGGGTACGGTCTGCTGATGCAGGCGCTCTACCGGCGACAGGCAACCGGCAAAGGGGGCCGGATCGATCTGGCCATGTTTGAATCCTCGGTGTCGTGGCTTACCGTGCCCATCACCCTCTCCGCCAGTTTTGGAGAAGAGATAACGAGGCGGGGAAATACCCATGCCTTCTTCTGCCCTTGCTCCGTATACGAAACGCGGAATGGGTATGTGTACCTGGCGGTTGGGAATGACCGGCAGTGGAAGTCGCTTGTCGCTCAGGAGGCGTTCAAGTCCCTTGACAGGCCCGAGTATGAGAGGAACGCCGGGAGGATAGCCGACGTGGAGAACCTCAACCGGAGCATAAATCAGATCACGAAAAGGCACACCTCCGAAGAGGTGATAGATCTCCTCAGAGCCATTACAATCCCCATAAGCAAGATCGAGACCATACCGGAGGTGGTTTCGAATCCATTGGTGCAAAAGAGGCTCCTTCACGCGAAAGATCCGGTCACCGGAACGGGTGTCACCCTGGCCCCGCCCCCATACGTGACTCCGTTTCTTGAAATAACGGATGGCGAGTTGAGTTTTCCTCCCCGCTTCGGTGAACACAACGAGGCCATCTATGGCAGGCTGGGTTATTCCAGAGAAGCTGTCGGCCTGCTGAAGGAGAAGGGAGTCATTTGAAGGGGAAGGAACTGAAGTGATCTCGGCCTTCCGCACAGTGAACTCAGCACTCAACACTCAGCACTCAGAACTTACCAGTGGAGGCAGTATGAATATTATTGTTTTGGTGAAGCAGGTCCCTGATACCGCTGACGTCAAACTTGACCCCAGGACGGGAAATCTCATCAGGGAGGGTATCGAGAGCATCATCAATCCTGACGATGCGCATGCGCTTGAAGCGGCAATACGTCTGAAGGAGGACTTCGGCGGAAAGGTTACCGCTCTTTCAATGGGTCCCTCCCAGGCAATAGACGCCATTTCAGAGGCCATCGGGATGGGTGCCGACGAGGGTGTGCTCCTTTCGGACAAGGCATTTGCCGGCGCCGACACGTGGGCCACTTCAACCACCCTCGGAAAGGCCATAGAAAAGGCAGGAAGGTTCGACCTTGTTCTCTGCGGCAGGCAGGCCATAGACGGCGATACCGCCCAGATAGGGCCGCAGGTAGCCGAATACCTCGGCCTGCCGCAGGTCAGCTACGTGTATGACATCGAAAAAGTGACCAAAAAAGCCGTGGTGGTGAAGAGACGGCTTGAAGATGGGTTCGAGCGGATCGAGTGCACCCTTCCCGCCCTTTTGACGGTCATCGGAGATATGAACAGGCCGCGATACTCCAATGTGGCGCGCCTGATCGATGCCTGTGGTGAAAAGGCAAAAATACGGGTCTGGAATGCCGCCGATATCGGAGTGCAGACCAGGGACGTGGGCCTGGAAGGATCCCTCACGCACGTGATCAAGACCTTCGCCCCCAAGTTCAAAAGGCAGGGTGAGATGCTCCGCGGTGACACGGAAACGGTGGTGGGGGAACTGGTCGGGAAACTTAAGCAGAACATGCTAATGTAAGAATTCGGGAGATGAAACATGACTATCTGGGTCGAGGTTGATCTCTGCAACGGCTGCAAACGTTGCGTAAAGACATGTCCCTACGGGGCTGTAGAGGTGGTTGACGGCAAGGCGCACATCCTGGATACCTGCACCTCATGCGGCGCTTGCGTGCAGGTCTGTAAGCCGCATGCCGTGCAGACGGACGTGGAGCCGAGGAAGATTCCCGATTTCAGCGACAGGAAAGGTGTCTGGGTATTCGCCGAACAGCGGGACGGCGCCCTGACGCCGGTCTCCCTGGAATTGCTCGGCAAGGCCCGGGAACTGGCCGGTGACCTGGGTCAGGATGTTTCGGCCGTCCTTTTGGGATACCAGGTATCCGGTCTCTGCGGGATGCTCGGGGAGTACGGCGCCGACAACGTCTATCTGGTGGAGCACCGCGCCCTGAAGGATTACCGGACGATTGCCTATGCGAAGGCCGTGGAAGAACTGGTGACGCGGTACAAACCCAATATCCTGCTCATGGGCGCCACACATGTCGGGAGAGACCTGGCTCCGCGGGTTTCCCGGAGGGTTGGCGTTGGGCTGACCGCCGACTGCACGGAGCTCTCCATCGATCCCGAGGAACGAATCCTCCTCCAGACCAGGCCCGCTTTCGGCGGAAACGTCATGGCCACTATCGCGAACCGGTATTCACGTCCACAGATGGCGACGGTTCGACCGGGGGTCATGGAGGCGGGAGGACGGACCGGGAAAAAGGCGAAGGTTATTAAGCACAAGATTTCCCTCACCGAAAAGGAGATAGGAACCAGGGTCCTGGACGTGGTGCGGGAGAAAAAGAAGGGTGTGAAACTCGACCAGGCAAGAATAATCGTGGCAGGAGGCAGGGGTGTCGGGTCCCGCGAAGAGATGAAGGCGCTGTTTTCCCTGGCGGACGCGCTGGAAGGCGAGGTTGCGGGAACCAGGATCATTGTCGAAGAAGGGTGGTTGCCGGTTGAGCAGCAGGTGGGTCAGACAGGCCTCAGCGTGAGGCCGGAGCTCTACATCGCCTGCGGTATTTCCGGTGCCATCCAGCACCGGGCCGGCATGCTCGGCTCCCGGTATGTTGTCGCGATCAATAAGGATGAGGGGGCGCCTATCTTCGGGGTTGCGGATTGGGGAATCGTAGGCGACCTGCACGAGGTTGTTCCCGTGCTCACCAAGCAGATCAAGGCGAACAGGAAAAAATAGGGAATGCGAGACAAAAAGGGGGAGAGATGCTGCGTTCAGACATAGAAAGGCTCCACAGAAAAATCATGGCGAGGTTTGTGGACCAGGAAGTCATCCCCGCGGCCAGGGAACTTGATGAAAAGGGCGAATTCCCCGCGGAATTGTTCAAAAAACTCGCGGACATGGGGATTCTGGGGATACGGTATCCCAAGAAGGTGGGCGGATCGGGGGGAAATACCACCCTGTACTGCATTGCCATGGAGGAACTGGCCCGGGGGCTCCTGAGTCTTGCTGCGGTGACGGCAATGCAGTCCCTCATGGCCACGAACGGTCTCTATCTTTACGGCACCGGGGAAATGCACGATGAATACCTCCGCCCTGCGTTACGGGGTGAAAAAATCGGGGCCTTCCAGCTGACCGAACCGGAAGCCGGGTCCGATCTCGGTAACGTGCGCACATCGGCCGTGCAGACCGATGACGGCTGGGTGATTAACGGCATGAAGACCTGGTCCACAAGCGGTCCGTACGGCGACTTCCACACGGTCCTTTGCCAGACTGATCCTGCGAAGAAGCTTAAGGGGCTCATGTTCTTCTTCATCCCGGCCGACACGCCGGGGTTTTCCCACAGCAGGAAATTCGAGACGCTGGGTACCAGGACATCATCCCTTTCCGAGATCTACTTCAACAACTGCCGCGTGCCCCCCCAGTACATGCTCGGAGAATTGGGCAGGGGCCTTGATGTTCTGCTTACCATTCTGGCGGAGATCAGGGTTATGACCGCCTGTCTTGCACTTGGCCTGCACAGGGCCGCCATGGATGACTCAATCCGGTACTGCAAAGAGCGCGTACAGTTCGGCAAACCCATCGGCAAATACCAGTTGGTCCAGGCCAAGATTGCGAACATGGCGGTCAACCTGGAGGCAGGCCATTTGATGGCCTACAAAGTCACTCATCTTATTGATAACAAGGTTCCCTGCCTGAATGAAGCATCAATGGCCAAGTATTTCACGGTGGAGTCGGCCTGCAAGGCAGCGGACGAGGCCACGAGGATCTATGGCGCGTACGGCTATTCAATGGAATACGCGGTCCAGAGATATTATCGGGATTGCCGCTTTCTGCTCTACGGCGGCGGGACCCATGAAGTGCTGCAGACAACCATCGCGAGGCAATTCGGCATTTAGTAAGTGGGGAGAAACGTTATGAGCCACGCCGGGGAGCCGGACTCCCTCGACAAAACCCTGAAGGGATTCAGATCACCCCCTGAACGGACGTCCCTCGGACAGTATGTCTATGACAATCTGAAACATGCGGTGGTCAGGGGAGATGTTGCGCCCGGCACCCGGATGGTTGAAAGCCGACTGGCCGAGGCCTTGAGGATCAGCCGGACGCCGGTGAGAGAGGCCTTTCACAAGCTGGAGCGGGAACACCTGGTCCGGCGTTCGCCGGCCGGCGGATTTTTTGTGGTCGGGCTGACCCGGGCCGATGTGGAGGAGGCACTCGGCATCAGGAGCGTTCTTGAGAGTTACGCTGCACGGCTCGCGGCCCTGAGACACCAGGAGGGCGACCTGGTGCCCCTCGAAGCGAAGATCCGTGAATACCAGAATCATCTTGACCGGGGCCAACTGGATGTCCTGCTGAAGATAAACACCGAATTCCATGACCTGCTGTACGCCTTGAGCGGGAGTCCCCGTCTCGTCAAGATGATCAACGATCTCCGCGACCTGATATTCCGGTTCAGGCAGGTTATCCTGAAGATCGAGGGAATGGCCAGGCAGAGTAATGAAGACCATGTCCTCATGCTGGAGCATATGAAAAAGCGGGAGGCGGAGAAGGTCGAGCTGCTGGTCAGAGAACATATTCTCCGGGGCCGGGAAGTTGTCCTCAAGGCGTTTGATGATGAATTCAATGCAAGCGGAAAAGGCGGATAGGCTGTAGATAGGTAGCCTGAACAACCTAACCAGCCGTGAGGAATAAACAGAGATGAGCCTACCCGGAAATACCAATGTCCGGGTGGGCTCCAAAAAGGGGGTATGGAGGCTATGGGACAGAAAAGAATACGGGTGCTCCTGGCAAAACCCGGCCTGGACGGACATGATCGCGGGGCAAAGGTCGTTGCCCACGCCCTGCGAGAAGCAGGGATGGAGGTGATCTACACCGGACTGCACCAGACCGTGCCGAGCATCGTGAAACAGGCCCTCCAGGAAGATGTTGACGTGATCGGACTCTCCATCATGTCCGGGG
>CAZEGG010000045.1:0-15074 GCA_964511755.1 uncultured Desulfobacteraceae bacterium
TCACGGATCGCATCAAAGACGTGATCAAAACGGGCGGGGAGTGGATCTCCTCGCTCGAACTGGAAAACATCGTGAGCCTGCACGATGCGGTTTCGGAAGCGGCCGCGATCGGCGTTCCGGACCCGAAATGGGGCGAAAGACCGGTGATGTTTGTGGTGCTCAAGGCGGAATTCAAGGATAAAGTCACGGGTGAAGATGTCCGGAGTTTTCTTGCGGAATTCGCTGCATCAGGCAGGATTCCCAAATACGGAGTGCCGGACCGGGTCGAAATTCTGGAGCAGCTCCCAAGGACGAGCGTTGGAAAGATCAACAAAGTTGACCTGCGCAAAGCAGTCGCGAGCGGGAGCACATCCCACGATGGTGCTCCCGAGAAAAGGCCGAGAACCTGATCGGAATCTTTCAGGGACTTGGCAGATCAAAGATTCTGAAACCTTTCGGCGGAGGCTTTGTTGTGCGGTGAGAGATTCTTCTCGAACTGTTTCCCGTGAGGTCTGGAAGGTATATCGAGAGATAGATCTGAAAATAGCGCGGTTAAGGCGTGCGGCTTCCCTTTCCTGCCCCGAGGGATGCGGCACCTGCTGCGAGAGCCGGCAGGTTGAAGCCACTATCCCCGAAGTGCTTCCCCTGGCCGAGGCCATTTATGCGAGACGGGAAGAGCAGGCTGTCTGGCTCGCCGTCGAGGATAAGGGAGCACGGGGGGAACTTTCCTGTGTCCTTTACCGGGAGGACCATGAGGTTTCGGGAAACGGGAGGTGCACCTACTACCGGTTCCGCCCGCTTCTGTGCAGGCTCTTCGGCTTTGCGGCCCGAAGAAACCGAAGGGGAGGGCTCGAGTTTTGTCCCTGCAGGCATATGAAAGAGCGAAGCCCGGAGGCGGTGCGCCGGGCGGGCATCGGTCTCCTTTCAGGGCTTGACATTCCGGTGTATCAGGAAAGCTTCATGCGTATTGCCTCTCTGGACCCGTATATGGGATACCGGAGATACCCGATCAATCTGGCGATCCAGAGCGCCTTGGGACACCTTTACTGGCATAGGCCCGGGCGATGGGGACGGGCCAGGGCTGCATGACCGCTGAGATCGAAACGGGCGGACACGCCTTCGCGGGTACAATCAGCAACGGAAGCAGGCATCCACACCTTTTCTATGAAAGAATTTTTAGTAAGATCACTTTGGCGTCGCCGGGAGCGTAGAAGTCTTCCAGGGTGGCCTCGATTTTATAGCCGCATGCCCCATAAAAGGCCATGGTAGGGCGGTACAGATCCCGCGAAGAGGTCTCCACATAGATGCGCCTTCCCCCCATGTTCCGAATGACTTCCTCGGAACGATTCAAGAGGTCCCTCCCGATGCCCGATCCTCTCCGGGCATGGTGAACCGCAATCCAGTAAAGATCATAGCTGTCCAGGGTGCAGGGAATAGGTCCAAAACAGGTATACCCGACATCTTTCCTGCCCTCTTCGGCAAAGAGGAAATAATAGCCGCTTTCGGTTCCTTTCGCGAGCCTTTCGCGGACGAGATCGCATGCCACCTCGATCTCGGCAGGATAGAAGAATCCGGAGGATTCGACGATCTCTCGCACTGAGGCGATATCCGTCGCAAGCGGCTCTTCCCTGAAGCGCAGCTGACAAGGGGTTCCGGATCTCGTCTGCCACCTTTGCCTCGAAACGGAAGCGGTGTGCAATGTGGACTTATGGCTCACGATTGACTCTAAACCCCTTCTCTAAGACCGTGAAAGAAACGCCGTGCGTTGTTCCCGAGCGATCGGACCTGCGGCCCGCTTCATCGTCGTTCATGGCCCGGAGAATGCCTGCAATCATTCGAGAGAAGGTGATCCCCGCCTTGTCCGCTGCGGCCGCAAAGCCGGCATCCGGGGAGAGGCAGGGGTTGGCATTAATCTCCAGAATCCAGGGGCGGCCCTCCCGGTCCACCCGGAAATCGACCCTCGCATATCCCCGAAGATGGAAGAGATGCCAGCACTGTCGGGCCAGCTTCGCGAGCCTTTCCAGCAGAGGGGCATCTTTCTTCGAAAAGGTGAAGCTCCGGGGCGTGTGGCGGTATTCGAAGGAGTCTTCGTCCCACTTGGCCCGGTAGCACACCATGCGTCTCTTTCCGGGAGGATATTCGTCGAAGCGGATTTCCGCAGGAGGAAGCACCTCGGGACCGTTCCGTGCGGCGAGGAGGGAGATATTGAATTCCCGGCCCTCGATGAAGGTCTCGGCGAAACACTCGCCGCCGAGGGGCTGGAGGCGGGATTGCATTTCCTGCAAGAGCTGGGAGCCCCGCTTCAAGGTGACGACGGAATCGTCCCCGATGCCTATGGAGGCGTGCTCCCAGACGGATTTGATGATGAAGGTTCCATCCACACGGGCGGCGGAAGATCCGAGGTCGCTCATGGAAAAGAATCGCGGCGTGAGGATGCCGGCCTTTTGGAGTATTCGTTTGGCGAGCAGCTTGTTGGACGTGGCGTAGAGAGCATCCGCTCTGCACCCCGTATACGGAATGGCCAGTGCGTCCAGGAGGCAGGGAGCCAGGTGGATAAGGCGGCCCTGCCCTTCAATGGATTCCATGAGGTTGAACGTAAAGAGGGGCGGATCGGACCTGAGGGAATGAAGGAAGGCGCCGAAATCCATGGAAACGGGCAGATCATACGGCGCATAACCCAGTTCTCTGAGGGCAGCGGCCACGGCTTCGGCCTGTACCAGGACATCCCGGTGATCCGGTCTGCTCTTCGGTCCGTCAAGCCGATCGTACAGTATAGCGACTCGATTGTTCATGGACATCCGATGGCAGCCGCCGAAGGTCTGAATAGAAATCGATCCTCCCTCTCCCTCGCGATTCTTCCCTTGGGGCGCGCGGGAGCAAGTGCATGTGCCGGGCAAGAGCCGAATCCAGTATCTTGCGTATGAGTTCACGATAGGACATTCCGGCCATACGGCACAGGATGGGAAGGTCGGAGTGGCCGGGATGGAGTCCCGCAAGCGGATTGATCTCAATGAAATGAGGTATCCCTGTCGCATTGCTCCTGAGATCCACCCGGGAGGCGTCGTGGCAGCCCAGACCCCTATGGGCTTTGATGGCTGTTTCCCCGGCCCGGAGGGCCTCCGCATCGTCAACGAGACGGTACTCCACCAGCTCCTTGAACCTTTCTTTGTTCCAGAAGGAATACGCATCGGGTTCGGCTTTGGTCTTGAGAATCACCTCTATGACGCCCACGACTGCAGCCTCTTTTCCGGTCCCCACGATCCCTACCGTGAATTCTCTCCCGGGAAGGAATGTCTCGACAAGCACCGGTTGATCGTGGGTCTTGATGAGCCTTTCGCAGACCGAAGTCAGCATCCTCGAATTTGAAATCTTGGAAGCGGCATCGATGCCCTTTCCGGTTCCTTCTGCGATGGGCTTGGCGAAGAGGGGGAAGGGAAGATCAACGGATTCCAGGTCTTCCATGTGCTCCACTATGTGAAACTCCGGGGTGGCCAGCCCCATGTCTCGGATAATTCTTTTCGTCATCCCTTTATGGAGCGTCAGGGCCAGCACCATAGGATCGGAGAAGGTGTAGGGTATCCCGTGAGCTTCCAGAAGCCCGGGCACCTGGGCCTCCCTGGCAAATCCCTTTATGCCTTCGGCGATGTTGAAAACCATGTCCCAGGAATCTCCGGCGGCGATGCGACGGGTGAGTTGTTGCACGGTGCCGATGGGGTCCGTGTCATGGCCCAGGGCCTCCAAGGTCTCCCGGATAGCGTCGATGGTCTCCTTTCGGTCGAACTCGGCGGCCTCTTCGGGACTGTAGCCCTCGGCAAGATAGTCGTCGCGCAGATCATAGGTCATGCCGATCAGCATGGCGTTTCCTCCTAAGAACCCGCAGGAACACCGCACCGCGGTTTGGACGCCTCGCCCTTTTCCCCCGGGTCCGGGTACCTGAAGACGCGGTTTTCGTAGTTCCTGAGAAGCAGGTCGTCGCCCTCCCTGCCGGCCTGGTATTCTTCGGGCAGCAGCGGAACTTTTCCGCCTCCCCCAGGCGCGTCAATCACATAGGTGGGCACGGCATATCCTGTTGTGTGACCCCTGAGGCCTCGAATGACGTTGAGTCCCGCCTCTACGGAGGTTTTGAAGTGGGCCGAACCCAGGATAGGATCGCACTGATAGAGGTAGTAGGGTCTTACCCGGATTCGAAGGAGGCCGTGGACAAGCTCCTGCATGGTATCTGTCCGGTCGTTGATGCCTTTGAGCAGCACGGTCTGGCTGCCCAGGGGAATTCCGGAGTCGGCAAGTCGTTCGCAGGCCTGGGCCGTCTCCTGGGTCAGTTCGTCCGGATGGGTGAAGTGAATGCTCATCCAGAGGGGATGATAACGTTTGAGGGATCGGCAGAGGGAGGGTGTTATACGCTGGGGCAGCACCACGGGCGCTTTGGTTCCGATGCGGAGCATTTCCACGTGGGGAATCCGCCTCAACCGGTCGAGAAGCCAGCTCAGGACCTCGTCTGGCAAAGTCAAGGGGTCTCCTCCCGAGAGGAGCACATCCCTGACGGCCGGATGTCTCTCGATATACTCTATGGATCTCTCCCACTGGCCGCGGTCGAAGGCCCTCTCGCCCCTGTGTCCCACCATGCGGGAGCGTGTGCAGTATCGGCAGTATGTGGAACAGAAGTCAGTCACCAGAAAGAGGACGCGATCGGGGTAACGATGGACAAGACCGGGAACTGGTGTATCCCTGTCTTCTCCCAGAGGGTCTTCGGCCTCTCCGGGAGACCTCAAGCCTTCGGCGGTAACGGGGATGACGGTTCGCCGCAGCGGCTGGCGCGTATTTTCCCGATCAAGAAGGCTGGCATAGTAGGGTGTCAGGGCGGCAGGAAACTGGGAGACGTTCCGGTTTAACGCGGACCGCTCTTCTGGGCTGAGTTGAAAAAATCGTTCGAAGTCACCGGAACGCGTGATCCGGTTTCGGAGTTGCCACCGCCAGTCATTCCATTCGTCTCGCGCGGCCTCGGGAAAGAACTTCTTCCTGAAGGCCGAGGAACGGACGCTCGACCGAAACCGTGGCAGGTTGGGGACCGCATAAAGTCCTATGATTTTTTGTTTTGCCTGGAAGGCTGTCTTGCTTGGCTTTGGCAGGGTTCCTGGTTTCCGAGTTCCCGGTTCGTGATAGGGACTCGGAGGTTTACAATCCTCTTCGTTCGGCGTTCCCTTATCCATTCTGCCGCTTCCCTCCTTTTCACCAAAAGGTACTGTTATCCAAAGATGTTGTGGCTCTTTGCAAATGTCTAGGAGCATAATACATGCCAGGAGTCCAAGCTATTGAAATCGCGACATTGTTTTGCCCGTTTGTCCTGTGCTTGAGATAAGCCGGTTCCGATCCTGCCCTCAGGAGCGGTGAGCGGACCGGCATTGGAGAGGTTAAGATGGTGTAAGTGAGTTATATAAGTAGTAAAAAAGCTTTCGGAAGTGTAGATTCCTATTCTTCATGTATCGGAACCTTCAGTTCCTGTTTTTTTCTCTTCTTTTGGATACAATTGTCTGGCAGGGTTCGGTTTCGGAAGGGCATGCGGCTCAGGGAAGAGACTCACCACTTGTGATAAAAGGAAGATGTTTACTTGGAAAACCCTGTGCGCTATATTCAATCCCCGCCAAACCGCTTTCAGGGTGGCAAGAGCCTGCTTTTCGTGCCGGCCGTTTTTCAGGAGAAATGTTATGACAGACCGCATGCAAGCATTTACCCGAGATGAGCTGCACCTGATTCATGAGGCCTCCATGGAGGTCCTCGCGGAAACGGGGGTCAAATTCCACGGCGCAGATGCCGTTGAGATCTTCCGGCGGAATGGATTCAGGACAGATGGACTGCGGGTGTTTATCACCGAAAAGGACGTGGAAAAAGCACTCGAAACCGCACCTTCGAGGTTTAGGATCACTGCGAGAAACCCTGCATACAGTGTCTCCATAGGGGAAGATGATTTCGTGTTTTTGCCTACCAGCGGGCCTCCGAACGTGGTGACCTCCACCGGCGAACGGCGCACTGCAACACTCGAAGACTATCACACGTGCTGCCGGCTGGTTCAAACGTCGGATCAGCTGGAAATGGCAGGGTTTCCCATGCTCCAGCCCGGGGATATTGCGCCGCACGCCGCACACCTGGATATGATGTTGGCCAATATGGTGCTCTGCGATAAACCTTTCCTGGGGGCGGCGTCTTCCAGAACAGCTGCCGTGGACAGTCTGGAAATGGCTGCGATTGCCTGGGGAGGAAAGACGAACCTGAGGCGGCAACCGGTTATGGGGGCGATCATCAACGCCATGTCCCCCCTTCAGTACACGGCGGACGAGGCTGATTCCATCATTGAGATGGCTGCTCTGGGCCAGGCAATGGTGATCACGGATATGGTGATGGCCGGGAGCAGCGGTCCGATTTCTCTGCCCGGCGTACTTGCCCTGGCCAACGCTGAGATCCTCGGGGGCGTTGTACTTTCCCAACTGGCCGGCCCGGGATCACCCGTCGTATATGGATCTGTGTCGGCGCCCGCGGACATGCGAACGGTCATATCTGCGGTAGGAGCACCGGAGGCGGTCGTGCTCGCATCGGCAATCATCCAGCTTGCGCGGTATTACCGCCTGCCGTGCCGGACCGGAGGGATGTTGACCAATGCACACTGTGCGGACTCCCAGGCCGCCGCGGAAGGAACGCTCATGATGAGCACAGCGGTGCGTAATGGGTCAAACTTCATTCTTCATTCCTGCGGCCAATTGGGTGCCTATCTGTCAATCAGCTTTGAGAAATGGCTTCTCGACGAGGAGGTATGCCGCATGCTCCGAAGGGTGCTCACCACCGCGGATATCAGCGTCGAATCCATCGACGTGAATACCATCAAGAGCGTCGGCAGCGACGGAAACTACCTGGTGCATCCCACAACTTTCAAGCATTGCCGGGAACTCTACCGTCCCGAACTCTTTACACGAGACGACTACCAGAAATGGTACAACAATGGCGCGCGGCGCGCTTCGGATGTGGCGGCCGAAATGCTTCCCCAGCGCCTGGCCGGGTATACAAAACCTCCCATCGACGAAGGCCTGGAACAGGCACTGGGCGAATACGTCGAATACCGGAAAAAGCAACTGCTCTAAGGGAGCGTTGCCTTGGCCGCCTTGGTGCGGGCCACCGGAAAGCACTTCGACGGCCAGGCTGTTTTCCAATGCGCCGGCTGGCGTGCGCACCCGCGGCAGAATGTTTAGAAAAAAGGAGACATGGGGCCATGGCGGACGAAAAAGAAATGAATGCGGGAAGATTGGTGGGGATCGCCGGTTCCTACTGGCAATGCTTTGCCCTTCACGCCGGCGTCAAGCTGGATGTATTTACGTCCATCGGCCGGAAAAGACTCACCGGGCCGGAGACGGCCCGAAAACTCGGGGGAGATGTGCGCGGAGTGACCACCCTGCTCAACGCCCTGACCGCAATGGGACTTCTCGAAAAATCGGACGGGTCGTTCTTCAACACGCCTGCTGCGATGACCTGGCTCTGCAAGGATTCCAAAAAGTACATCGGGCACATCATCATGCACATGTACCATCTGGTGGATTCCTGGCACCATCTGGACGAGGCGGTGCTCGCCGGGCGTCCTACGCGGGCGCGGGCCGTGATGAGGAGCGGGGAAGAAAGAGAAGCCTTCCTCATGGGAATGTATAACATCGCCATGGGTCTGGCTCCCTCGGCTGTCAAGGAGATCGATCTCAGGGGGCGCACGCATTTGCTGGATATGGGAGGGGGGCCCGGTACCTGGGCGATTCACTTCTGCATGGCAAATCCTGGATTGCGGGCAACGGTTTTCGACCTTCCCGGCACACGCCCGTTTGCCGAAAAGACCATCGCTGCGTTCAACCTGAGTGATCGAGTGTCATTCCGGGACGGAAACTATCTCACGGGGGAGGTCAGAGGGAGGTATGACGCGGCCTGGCTCTCCCAGATCCTTCACGGTGAGGGACCCGAGGCCTGTCTTGAAATACTCCGCAAGGCCGTATCCGCCCTTGATCCCGGCGGCATGATCCTGATTCACGAATTCATCCTGGACAACGACAAGACCGGACCCCTGCATCCGGCGCTGTTCTCCCTGAATATGCTCACCGGCACGGAGTCCGGCCGCGCCTATTCGGAAGAGGAAATCATGGATATGCTGAGCCGGGCAGGGGCGAAGGAAGTGCGACGCCTGCCTTTCCGCTCGTCCGGCGATTCCGGCATCATAACCGGGACAGTGTGACATTGAAACCCGGACGAAAATGGCTATTCCGCATTAAAAAATCCGGATCCAAGCACATTGTTTCCCTCCGCAGGTCTACATGCAGCCTCGCGGATTGGGGAGTCCGGCCAGCCGCCGCGCGCCTGTCTTCAAGCCTCCGGGGAAGAGAGCTTCAATCTCAAGCAGGGAAGTCCCCATCTCGATTCTGATATCACGGTGCAACGGAGCTTTTCCATGGGTAAAATAATAGTGGCGCAAAAATCGGATGATCTTCCAGTGGACCTCTTCCAGCGTATCCATTCCCCTCTCCCGCGCCATATCCAGAGCCGCCTCTTCTGACCAGGCCTGGGGGTCGACCAGAAAGCCTTCCTGATCCACGAGGATCCGCCTGCCTCCCAGAAGGCGGAAGCGGTGACCCGAAGCGGAAGTTTCCCCCGAACTTCCCGGGTTCATGGCTCCGGTTTCATCTCCCTGAGTGCCGCCAACACCTTCTCCGGCGTGGCCGGAAGGTGACGGATCCTGGCACCCGTGGCATCTTCTATGGCGTTCATGATGGCCGCCGCGGTTGGCAGCAGAACGAACTCTCCGACCCCCACGGCGCCCAGCGGACCTTTCTTGCGGGGCGTCTGGAGCAGGACGATCTCCGTCTCAAAAGAGTTCCGGATGGTGGGGAACCTGAACGTTACCCAGTCCCTGGTTTCTCCGTGAATATATTCCTCGCGCAGGGCCATCCCTGCCCCCATATCCAGGCCGCCTTCTATCTGGCCTTCCACGATCCGGGGGTTGATGACGGTGCCGGGATCAACGACAGCGGTTATTTTCAGGATCTCCACCCGGCCCGTTTCAGTGTCTACCTCCACCTCTGCCATCTGCACTCCGTGGACCCGGGACTCGTAGGGAACCCCCTGGCCGGAGACCGGATCAAGGGGGGTAGTCTGCTGGACCTTTGTGCCAAGGTATCGAGTGGGCATGTCCGCTTTCACCAGGTCTTCAAACGTGGAGCCGCCTGCTTCCTCCATGGCCTTTTTGAGGTTCTCGGTCGCCAGGAGCAGGGCCCCGCCGGACATGTACGTGGACCGGCTTCCGGAAGCGGAGCTGGAATCGGGCGTTCGGCCCGTATCACGGGTCACCAGACGGATTTTTTCGGGCGGAAGCCCCATGGCATGGGCCGCCAGCTGGGTGAGCATGGCATCATTCCCTTCTCCGGGATCCGCCACTGAACCGTAAACCGTCAGGCCGCCATCCGGATCCAATTCCACGGCGACAGAGGATTTGTCACCCGGTCCGGCCTTTCCGATCCCAAAGCTTCCCCCTGCAAGTCCCACACCTCTTCGGATCCGGCCTTCCCGGTGGGCTGCGGCTTCCGATCGAGCTTTCTGAAAATGGGGAAGGGCGGCTTCCAGACAACCGGGAAAGGGCCATTCCTCCACCACCTGTCCGGTGGAAATGGATTGTCCCGGAGCGAGTGAATTGCGAAGTCTGAATTCCACTGGATCCTGTCCGATCTTGCGGCTCAACAGATCAACGGCCGACTCCAGAGCGAAGTTCATCTGCGGAGGACCGGCGCCGCGGGCTGCGCCTCCCCAGGCATTGTTGGTGTAGACCAGTCGGCCCACGGCCTTCACATGGGGAATATGATAGCACCCGCTCAGCATCTGCAGCATTCGAAGCACAATGGCGGTGCCCCAGGAGGTGTACGCCCCGTTCTCCAGGGTGAAGTCCACCTCGAGACCGGTGATCCGGCCCTCTTGATCGGCGCCTAGTTTCATCCGGCAGCTCATCGGGTGCCGTTTGGTGGTCATCCACATGGACTCGGTGAGGCTCGGCACATAGCGGACCGGCTTTCGGAAATGAAGGGCCGCAGCCCCGGCGAGGGCCTCGGAGGTGATATCCAGCTTGATGCCGAACTGACCGCCCGAGAAGGCCTCCTCGTAACGGATGTTCTCGATACCGAGGGACTCCTGCAAGACCATCACATGATGGTGAATGTTGATGCCCCGCCCGATGACCACCAGTTCGGTATCCTCTCCCTCTCCGTCCACAAAGGCAACGCATGCTTCCGGTTCAAGAGGTGCCTGGTGGATCATCTGCGTGCTGAAGTCCGTTTCCACGACCGCTGCCGACTGTTTCCATGCCGTTTCCATGTCCCCCTTTACTTGGGAAAGAGAAGAGCAGAGATTCGGCTGGCCTTCATGGACCTCCGGTGCCCCCCCGGCCAGTGCCTCCTCCGGCGTCCTTACCGCGGGCAGGGGTTTGTAGGCAACGGATACGGCCGCGGCCGCGGCTAGGGCTTCCTTTCTGGTTCGAGCCGCTACGATCGCGACCGGGGCTCCGAGAACATGGGCCATCTGTTCGCAGAGTAGGGGCTGGTCATCCACGAGATACTTGATTCGGTTGGTCCCTTTGATGTCCTTCGCGGTCATCACGCCTTCCACCCCGGCCATGTTCAGAGCAGGCCCTATGTCGATGGACTCGATAGACGCGTGATGGTGAGGGTTCCTCACAACGGCGAGTTCAAGCGCCCCATCAACATGGATGTCTGCCGTGAACTGAGCTGTTCCACACGCCCGAAGATACGCAGTGGGCCTTGGCATGGAAACGCCGATCAGGCCTCGGGAAAGATCGGGCCTCACGTCTCGCGGATGGATCTCTCTCCTCAGGAAGCGTGCGGCCAGGTGCACTGCGGCAATTATTTTCCGATAGCCCGTGCAGCGGCAGAGATTCCGACTCAGGGCCTTTTTGATTTCCTCTTCCGAAGGGTCGGGATTCCTGTCAAGGAGGGCCTTGGCAGCCATGATCATGCCGGGGGTACAGTATCCGCATTGTACGGCCCCCGCCAGGACAAAGGCCTCCTGGATGAGGTGAGGATTCTCAGGGCTGCCCAGCCCTTCGATAGTGGTCACTTCTGCCCCGTTCAGATCTCCGATCTTCTTGAGACAGGATTTGACCGCCTCTCCATTGACAAGGACCGTACAGGCTCCGCATTGACCTTTCCGGTCGCAGGATTGCTTGGCGCCGGTCAACCGCAGATCCTCCCGCAGCACATCAAGAAGAACTCTGGATGGGTCGGCCACTATCTGCCGCAGGATTCCGTTTACCCGGACATGAAATGTCTTCATTGTTTAACCTCCCGGATTCCGCCCCCGCGTGCGATGGGGGACGTGGACGCAAATTTCATTTGTGACAGGGACACAAGTACTGTCCGACGAAGCAGTATTAACATTTCATCTCAGCAGCTTGAAAACCAGCAACAACCCGATTATCACACGCCGGGACTTATGTCAACGTCGACATACCTTCCCTGATCCGCCAGCAAGATATCATTCCCGATGTCGGCGGGAATGCCTTCGGTCGCTCCTCCCTGCGACGTATTGTTCATACGTCTCGGTCGTCGCTCCTCGGCCCCTTGCTGGTGACCTGCTTTCTATTTGTGGATGGGCACTGCTAGGCGCTCGACCTGGGGCACCTCAACAACGGCTACGGAAGAGGCAGACTGGGATGTGAGATCGATGAATTTATCCAACAGGTGAAAAACCGGATGGTCTACGTTCACGCAAGCGGCAACTCCGGCCGCGGAGATGAACATCTCGGATTGGGAGACGGGACGCTGGATTGGCGTCATGTTCTTGATATGCTCGACTTATCAAGAATTCTGGAGATCATCCTGAATCCCTAAAGGTCCCCGTCCGGCTTTTCGATCCTCACCGCGCATGCCTTGTATTCGGCGGTGAGGGTAATCGGGTCGAATACCGGGTTGGTGAGCCAGTTGCCGCAGTTCTCTCGAAAGTGGAAGGACATCCAGACCATCCCCTGCGGCACTTCCCTTGTCAACCTCGCCTTGACAAGGACCTGCCCTCGGCGGGATCTGACCTTTATTTTTTCACCATCGTTGATATTCAGGGACATGGCGTCTTCGGGGCTGATGTCCGCCGTCTCTTCTCCCAGGATATCGTCCAACCCTTCACAGCGTCCTGTCTGGGTGCGTGTGTGATACTGGGTCAAGCGTCTGCCGGAAGCCTGATACCGGATGGCAAGATCCTGCAGTCTGCATGACCCATAGGCAGGGCAGAGATCCTCATGACCCTTGGCCGTCATGGCATGCAGCTGGGTATCCGTCCAGGAATCCGGATCACCGTCCCTGGCCAGGCAGTTGTGATGCCCGGAAGCGAGCAGAAGTTCCAGATTGAGGCGCCTCGCGTTAACGACCCGCGGCGAATCGGTCCTGACAACCATGTTGGCGGCGGCGGGTGTGGCGCAAGCGGCGACCAGGGTTTTTGCTCCTTCCAATTCCACAAGGCAAATGCGGCAGGCCCCTGTCGGGGACGCCCCTTTGAGGAAGCAGAGGGTGGGGATATGAATCCCATGCTCCTCTCCTGCCTCGAGAATGGTCTGACCGGGTTCAAAGGAGATTTCTCTGCCATCCATAACTATTTTTTGGCGATCCACGGAGCACCTTCCTTTCAGTTCAGACGAAAAGAGACTTTTGTGCTTCTCTTCAGCGGTTCAAGGTGGAAAACGATGGTACCCTCTATCACACTGCAGCCATTGTGTCAATATTGACATAAAGGTATAATGCAGTTCGCGAGTTTACCTTCCGTCCGATTGGGTGGGCTCGCGTGTAAAAGTCATCAGGATCGATTAGGACCCTTTCAGTTCTTCTGCAACATCCCGTTAACTCGTCAAATGGAACAATAACTTGTAATTGTTATGATACTATCCTATGATTCCGGAAAAACGGTAAAGTAATCCCTCTACTTTTCTCTTTGGCGGATCAAAACTGTCGGTGGCGTCCTGTCCGCCGAATGGATCAATGCCTTTCATTGATGAACTCCTGTTACCCCAAGATTGAAGATGTCGGAGGCGAAATCGCATGGAATACATAGCTGAGGCGGTAAAAGCGCACCGTGCCTTTTTCAAGACGGGGAGGACCCTTGACGTGGATTTTCGCAGGGAAAGCCTCAAGAGTTTGAAAAGCGCCCTGCTCAAGTATGAAGAGAAAATCTACGATGCCTTCTGGGAGGATCTGCACAAATCCAAATTCGAGGCCTTCGGGACCGAAATAGGGATGATATTGAAGGAAATAGGCCTCCACACCAGAAAGATCAGGAAGTGGGCGAAACCCACAAGAATCGTCACCGACCTCCTCAATTTCTATTCGACCAGCCGTATTCTTCACGAACCGTACGGGGTGGCCCTGATCATCTCGCCGTGGAATTATCCCCTCCAACTCCTCCTGGTTCCTCTCGTCGGCGCCATTTCAGCCGGGAACTGCATTATGCTGAAACCGGCGCACTATTCGGAACACGTCTCCGAAGTCATTCGGGAACTCATCTCGGAAACATTCGATCCCGGGTACGTCAGCGTCATGACCGGCGGCAGGGACGTCAACCAGGCGATCCTTGATGAGCGTTTCGATTTCATCTTTTTTACCGGAAGCTCCCACCTGGGAAAGATCGTCATGGAAAGGGCCTCGAAATACCTGACTCCCGTAACTTTGGAGCTTGGCGGAAAGAGTCCGTGTATCGTGGAACCGGATGCCGATATCGCCGTAGCCGCCCAGCGCATCTGCTTCGGCAAGTTCCTGAATGCCGGTCAGACCTGCGTGGCTCCGGATCACCTCTTTGTACACGTGGATGTCAAGAGGCAGTTGCTCTCCAGCATGCGGCAATGCATCAAGCGGTTCTACGGTGATGATCCCGAGCAGAGCCCCGATTTGGGCCGGATCATCACCGCCGGCCAGTTCAGCCGGCTGGAAAACCTCATGCATTCGGCGGGGACGATCATCCACGGCGGGAGGACAAACCCGGACACATTGTACATTGAACCGACTCTCATCGATGGGATCACGTCCGATGATCCGATCATGCAGGAAGAGATTTTCGGGCCTCTGTTGCCGGTTTTGGAGTATACGCATCTGGATGATGTCATTTCCCTCCTCAATGAATGGGAGAAACCCCTGGCTCTGTATTTTTTCAGTGCATCGAAAGCACAGAGGGAGAAACTTCTGTCCTCCGTGTCGTCGGGAGGGGGGTGCGTCAACGAGACCGTCATGCACCTCTCCAACCCCCGTTTGCCCTTCGGCGGCGTTGGAAACAGCGGCATGGGTCGCTATCACGGGAAGTTCAGCTTCGACACTTTCAGCCATCACCGTTCGATGCTTCGGAAAACCACTCTGTTCAATTCCACCATTGGTTATCCGCCGTATGGCGACAGGCTGCGCCATATGCGGAGGTTGCTGTCATAGCCCGAGTGCACGGGATTATGACGGCGTTCGATTCGGAACATGTTGGATCGGAGGAAGCAATCGTCTCTGATGCAGCAGGGACTTCCACGGTATTGAACGGTTATGAGAACGAGGTTTTTTTGACATGTCGGAAGAAATCCGCTGGGTGAGAACCCACTGTGCAAGGATGGATCATGGCGGCTGTGCGCTGTTGGCCGGTGTCAAGGGCAATGAAATTATAGAGATCAAAGGAGATCCGGATGGAGTCTTGAATGCAGGGTATACCTGCTACAAAGGAATTGTGTCGCCGGATCGTCTGAGCCATCCCGATCGCCTCCGTCATCCTCTGAAGCGCGCAGGGAAACGGGGTGAGGGGAAGTGGCAGCGAATATCCTGGGATGATGCGCTCGATGAAACCGCGGAAAATCTGTTGAGCATAAGAGAGACATACGGTTCGCGCGCGGTGGGGTTCGGCGTGGGCATGCCGAAAGGCCTCGAGCATTTCGTCCTGATCCGTCTTGCCAATATTTTCGGCTCACCCAATGTCGTCGCGTCCCAAGACGTCTGCCATGCTCCCCGGGAGATCACGGGCGTGCATACCTGCGGCTTCTATCCCGTTGCGGATCTCCACCATCCCAC
>CAZEGG010000046.1:0-14838 GCA_964511755.1 uncultured Desulfobacteraceae bacterium
CAACGAACGGCATCAACTCGATCTGCTTGGGGTAGATGCCTCCCTTCTGCACCTCGAAGAGGTGCTCCGTGTTGCGAATAATGAGTTCTTTGCAGCCTCCACCGGCAGGGATGAGTCCCACGCCTGTTTCCACCTGCCCGATATAGGTCTCGGCGGCGTATCGAACGCGATCCGCGGCAAGACAGACCTCGCATCCTCCCCCAAGGGCCATGCCGGCAGGTGCCGCAACCACGGGCTTTTCCAGGTATTTGAGCTTCATCAGGGAATTCTGAAGTGTCCTCACAGCCCAATCCAGATCGTCCCATTCTTCTTCCTGGGCCGTGAAAAGGACCAGCGCCAGATTTGCGCCCACGGAAAAATTGTCCGCATGATTGGCAATCACCAGGCCTTCAAAATCCTTCTCCACTATGTCCGCCGTCTGCGAAATCATACTGATGATATCATCTCCGAGGGCATTCATCTTGGCATGGAATTCCAGGCATGCCACTCCGTCCCCCAGGTCAACCAGTGACGCACCGGTGTTCCCCGCCACCTTTCTTTCTCTTTCCTTCAGGGACGGCAGGAGGATAATGCCCGGTTTAACCGGTACTTCCTTGTATTCCTTGGATTGCGGGTCATAGTAATACCCGACACCCGCTTCCCTCCGGTAAAAGGATTCCTTGCCGCTTTGCAGCATCTCGTCCACCCAGCCGGGGATTTCGCGGCCCGATTCCTTCATCTTGGCAGCTGATTTGCCGACTCCTATGGCGTCCCACATCTCGAACGGGCCCATTCTCCAGGCGAATCCCCACTTCATGGCATTGTCTACGTTTACGATGTCATCTGCTATTTCCGGGATGCGGTTGGCAGCGTAAATGAACGTCTCGGCAAGATGGTTGAACGTGAACTGTCCGCCAACATCTCCGGCATAGAAGAGATTCTTTATCTTGGCCGCTGTCCCTTCCGTTGTTTTGGCAGCCGCCAGAGAAGCGATTTTCACTTTCTCCTGGGCGCTGTATTCCAGCGTTTTCGGATCCAGGGAAAGAATGATCTTGTTTCCCTCGCTGTCTTTACCCTTTTTATAAAACCCCTGCTTGCTTTTCTCTCCAAGAAGACCTTTTTCGATCATTTTCTCAATGAACTCAGGGACCTTGAACATCTCCCGCTTCTCGTCATGTTCGGCGCCTTCATAGACGTTGTCCGCCACATGCACCAGCGTGTCGAGGCCGACCAGATCAGCCGTCCGAAAAGAGGCGCTCTTGGGATGACCGATCACCGGCCCGGTCAATTGATCCACGGCTTCCACGGTCAATCCGAGATCCATCATGGCCCGAATAGTATAGAGCATCCCGTAGATGCCGATACGGTTTGCGACAAAATTAGGAGTATCCTTGGCATGTACGACGCCTTTTCCAAGGACTCTTTCACACGTCTCATCAAGAACTTCCATTGTTTCAGGGAGTGTCTCCGGTCCCGGCACGATCTCCAGGAGTTTCATGTATCGAGGCGGATTAAAGAAATGGGTTATGGCAAAATGCTTCCTGAAAACCTCGGATCTTCCCTCGCACATGGCGGCCGCAGGAATCCCCGACGTATTGGAGGTCACCAGGGTGCCCGGGCTCAGGACCGACTCTATTTTTTCAAAAACCTTCTGCTTGATGTCGAGCCGTTCCACCACAACCTCGATAATCCAATCCACTTCGGTGAGCCACGACAGATTGTCTTCCAGGTTGCCAATGGTGATCAGCTTGGCATTTTCAGGGATATAGAATGACGCAGGTTTTGATTTCAGGGCTGTCTCAAGCCCGTTCCGGCCGAATTTGTTTCTGAAAACCTGACTATCTTCCGTCAGTCCCTTCTTCTTGTCTTCATCCGTGAGTTTCGGCGGAACGATATCAAGAAGGATTGTTTTGATTCCCACGTTAGCCAACTGGGCTGCAATGGTGGCCCCCATTACACCCGCGCCGATGACGCCGGCCTTCTTTATCTTTTTCCCCATAAAAGCGACCTCCTTCCAAGATACGTTTCGGGTCATTGCTTTTCAAAACAGTGCTTTTGTGGAACCTTAATTGAGTAATTTCATCATGGTATGAGCTGAGTTTTCAACATGCTGCGCCTGTCTTCTGTGGGCCTCGTTCCGCAGAGAAAGACGCATCAGGCTTGCGGGCTTACACTGAATGAACTTTCATTCATTTTTTTCGGATAGCATAGTCAAAAGTGGAAGTCAACAAGTTTTTCACAGGCATGCAGACAGAAAAGGGAGATCTAAAAGAACAAGTCTCAAAGTGTACCGTCTTCCGCTGATCGGGCAGTACTGACTGGGTCCCCTGGGGGGCTCAGGGGGGGGACCTCTTCTTCGGTTCCGAAAATGCTTAACGCGTTGTCTCGCTCCATGGTGATAAATTCCTGAATCTGGTGAATCAGCTTTTCAAGGCTCGATGAGTCGAGATCGAATCCGCTTTTTACCACGAAACGCATCGCCTTTGAGGAGGCAAACTGCGAAAGGTCAATCTTTTTTTCTCCCACCAGGCAGGTGTACCCGGCCATCTTCGTGAGGAGGTTTGCCAGGTATATGATAATGGAGCCAACGGTGTCGTCCTTGTCGTGCCATGGTGCATGATGATAAAAGACCTGCATGACAACCCTCTGGGGAAATTGCCATTGCTGGAGAAGTTTTGCTGCAACCTGGTAATGAGTGACACCCACAACCCGTTTTTCCGCCTCGCTGAAGGTTGTATGGTTTTCGTTGACAAAATGGACGATGTTCACGAATTCTTCATGAAAATACTGATCGAACACGACCTTTCCCATATCATGAATCAGACCGGTCAGGAAAAGGGTATCGTCTGAGGGAATTTTGAAATACCTGGCCAGGTATTTCGCAACCTGGCTGCATATGACTGCATGCTTCCAGAATCTGTTCCGGTCAAATGAGTTTCCTTTTGCGTTGCGAAAGAAATCGCGTACGGAAAAGGCCATGAGGATCGACTTTATTTCGGAAATCCCGAGAATTACTAGTGCGTGATCGATGGAACTCACCCGGCTCAAAGTCCCATAGAATGCCGAATTGGCCATTTTGAGAATCTTCACCGTCATGGACTGGTCCTTCTCGATCACCTGCGCCAGCTTCTTGATAGAGACATCCTCGTCAGACAAAAGGGTCAGGATCTCTTTCGAGATAACAGGAATAGTGGGGATACGTTCAATTTCTCTGGTGTAACGATCGAGGTTATTATTCTCCATGCTCCGTTCCCTTTGAATCCTTCAGTTTTCGATCGAGGAATCCTTCAAAATCAAGGCGTATGGGTGCTGGGAGCGGACTGCCGGTCCCCCCTCCCCGGCCGGCTCCATTTCCATTGGTCTTTTCAATCGCATGGCGGAGCTTCTTCAATTCCTCCGATACTGATGCAATACCCCTGATCAAAGACTCTGTCAGGTCATCTTCTCTTCCTTTGGGTGATGCTGCCTCACTTCGGGGACCTGTCCTTTCAAGGGGTTCTGTTTTCTCCTCTTTCGGTAGGGGCTGAACTCTCCCATTCTCCTTCAGGTCCTTTGGCGGCGATACGCCCCCCCCGTCTTCGGGTATCGAGGCCTTGGCACCCTTCAGGTTGAGAGGACTGCTGAAAATCCCGAGACATCTCTCCCAGAAGGACTTCATATCCGGATGGTCCAAATCAGCGGTTTTGTCCATGAGGAGCCGAGAAGCCAGTTTATCAATACATTTCGCTGCCCTGCTGTCCGGATAGCTTGTCAAAAGCGCCTTCTGTTCTTTCACAGCCCTGGTGACGTGGTCGTCTTCGAAAATGACTCCGAGGGCAGATAATTCCTCGTTCAAGTGCTTTGAGACAGCTGTTTTGAATCTCCGGTAAACCAGCTGAGCCACGTCCATGTTCTTGCATTGATTTACGATTACACGTGCCTGCCCGCTGAAGCCGTTCACCAACAGTATCTTGAGCAGGGCATACGCATCCGTGAGAGAGGTGGGCTCCGGGGTTATCACCAGGAGCACCTCTGACGAAGCCAGGCAAAATGCGACCACGTCCCGGGAGACTCCGGCCGATGTATCGAACAGAATGAAATCGTGCCCTCCAAGGGATTCAAAAGACTGTATGAGATTCTCGGTCGCGGCGGGAGAGAGATTTGCCAGTTCCTCCACCCCCGAACTGCCGGGCAGGACGTTTATGCCTTCATATTTCATCATGATATCGGTAAAAGAACTCTCGCCTTTTACCACGTCGACCAGGGTGGACTTTGGTTCGAGGCCGAGGAGAATATTGATGTTGGCAAGACCCAGATCTGCATCAAAAAGGCAGACCCGATGCCCTTTTCTGGAAAGTGAGAGAGCAAGATTGACGCTGATGTTGGTCTTCCCAACTCCTCCCTTTCCACTTGTAACAGCAATCGTTCTACTCATCATGGTCCTCTGTTTCTTTCACGATGCGGGAAGAGCGGATATTTCTATCTTCCCATTCCGGGATTCAAGATAGAAATGCACTTCATCACAATGGTACTTGCTGCTGATCTCCCCGAAACTCTCGAGAATGAAGCTTCTAAAAAGTGATTTATCACCTTTCTTCTCCCCGTGTTCAGAACCTTCAAGCATTGCCATATACGCGCTGCAAAGGCGATTCAAGACTGTCCCGTCGTTTTCCGGATTAACCAAAGCAAAAGCCTCACCATCGGGGGTTTTCACGGAGGTTTTTCCGCTTCTGGCATCAAGGCCTGTTTCCTTTTCTGCCTGCGTGTTTCTCATCTTGAACATCTGGATCATCTCGTGGGGAACCATGCGCAACAATTCACTCAGCGTCGTTTCCTGAAGTTTGAGAAGCCCGTCGTCAAGCAGGGTCTTCATTCCATTGGCCTGCGCCAACAGTTTGACCTCGTCTACTTCTGCGCCCTTCACAAGCGCGGCCGCTATTTCTTTATTGATTTCGAAAACCTCTGAAATAAGGGTTCTTCCCTTGTATCCGGTAAACCCGCACGCTTCGCACCCCCTGCCTTTGTAAAACCGCAGATGGGAAGGATAGTTATCAAAAATAATAGACCATTCAACCTCTTCAGGCATGTACTCCTCGGCACAAACGGGGCAGATCTTCCGGACCAGCCGCTGGGCCAGAGCGCAGCTCAGACTGGAGGCCACCTGGCTCCTTTCCACGCCGAGGTCCAGAAGCCGCGGCACACTGCTCACAGAATCGTTCGTGTGGAGAGTGCTCAGAACAAGGTGTCCTGTCTGGGCGGCATCAAAACTGATTCTGGCCGTCTCCCTGTCCCGAATCTCTCCCACGAAAATGACATCCGGGTCCAGCCTGAGGAAGGAACGGAGAAGACGGGAGAAATTCAAATCAATCTTGGGATGAACCTGCGTCTGCATGATTCCGGGAAAGCTGTACTCTATAGGATCTTCAGCGGTAATGATCTTAATGCTCGGATCGTAGACAAACTTCAAGGCTCCGTACAGCGTGGAAGATTTTCCGCTCCCGGTGGGTCCTGTCACCAGGATCATCCCCGCAGAACTCTTCAGGGCCGACTTGAACGGCTGCAGCACATGGGGCGAATGGTTGAGGCTCTCTAGGCTCACGGCCGCGTTTCGGGAATCCAGGATGCGGATGACGACATTCTCTCCGGTGATAGCCCTGCACGTGGCGATCCGAAAATCCAGATCATACTTGGCTCCTTTGGCTTTATCAAAATAGTTGATCCTGAAGACGCCATCCTGAGGAAGGCGCTTTTCCGCGATATCCAGGTTTGAGATGATCTTGATTCTCGAGATAATTGATCCCGCCTTCTCCTGGAGCTTCTTTTTCAGCCACGCCAGATTCATGTCCTGCAAAACTCCATCGATACGGTAGCGGAGCTTCACGCTTTCACGGTCCTGTTCCAGATGTATATCGCTTGCGCCGTTGCTGATTCCATACTTGATGATGAAGTTTACGATTTCCTCCGCTTCAATATCCTGCGCATCATAGACCGGCCCCTCCTCGTCGGCCCCTTCCATGTTTTCATCCAGTTCTATCTGCATGAAATCCATTCTTTCCGGGGCCGTGTTTTCCTCGGGCTCTTCCTTCGCGTTCTTTCCTGCGAGCCTTCGACTGTAGAGGACTTCAAAGAGTTCGCTGAATTTTTGTTCGGTGATCAGTACGCAGGAAATGTTAAGATGCATGTAAAGCGTTTTCAGCTCCCTGGCGATATGAATATTTTCCGGATTTACCAAGGCCAGCGTTAAATCCCTTCCCACGAGCGAGAGGGGAATTATGAGATTCTTTTCCGCGTATTTCTGACTGATGATGCGAGAGAGGTTTCGTTTGTCGTCCTCGCTGTAGACAAATTCCTTGAGGGTCCTGAAAGGGATATTTGATTGCCTGGACAGCGCCTCCTGGAGCTGTTCACGGGTAATCATCTTTTTCCGCAGGAGAATATCTCCCACTGATTCACTGCTGTGCTGTTGTTCCCTCAATACCTGGTTCAGGCCGCTCTTATCGATGTATTTAAGTTTGATAAGAATTTCTCCGAGGCGCAGCTGCTTCTTGTACTTGTTGAGCACGTAATAGAGATCAAGAGAATTGACCAGACCCTCTCCGCAGAGGACCGCTCCGAGAGTCCTCGGAGTGACCTGGATGCCCAGTGCCCTGTCCAACTCCTTTTGTTTCACAAGCCCGATCTTGACGGCAAGGTCACCAATCCGTCGTGAGTTCAGCTGTTCCTTGAGGAGTTCCTCCAACCCGTATCGGGTCAGCAGCCCTTCACGGACAAACACCTCGCCAAGCAGTTCTCCGGGTCCCTGCTTCTGCAAACAGGCATCCAGTTGTTCCCTGGTCAGCATTCCCTTGCTGACCGCCAGGTTGCCGATATGAAGCCTGAGATCGGGGTGTTTCAGGATCCTTTCCAGGTCCGCCTGGGAAAGGCATCCCATTTTCACCAGGATTTCTCCGAGGGGGGAATCGGCCCATTCTTTTTCCTGTTGCTGGATTGAGAGGGCCATCTGCACATCTGCTTCTTTAATGAAGCCCTCGCGCACCAGCAGCTCTCCGATTCTTGGCGTCGTGTTCATCTTGTCCGAACTCACGGACTGCTGCATTTCTGTATTATCCACTGTATGTTCCTGGGGGTAGGTTCGTGATTATGACCTGCTTCCGGCATAAATGCCGGTCAAGGCTGCATTTCCTTGCCTTTTCAGTATGTTTGCAAGTAATATGCCAGCGCGCAGTGATTATTTTCTCACAGGATGAGAGGCATGAGCCCCCTGCGCAGCACAGCCTCCCGGACCCCGGATCGAGAGAACCCATCAGGGTTCTCTACCGGAGGTGGAGGGTTCAGGGAAAGCTCTCAACGCCAAAATTTTGACAAGCATGCGGCAATAAAACAGGCCTTCACGACATGCAGGAAATATGGTAACGAATACGCTTTGACCGGTTTCCTTTCGGTTGCATGGAGAACTCCATCCATGATAAGAACAGGCAGGAGGGGAACAGCATGACAACGTTGCAGATAATCGGCGGTCCTCTGATGGGAGAGGCTTTCAACCTTGAGGGAGAAACCGTCTTCATCGGCCGTTCATCGAAAAACGACATCCAGATAAAAGATGCCACCATCTCAAGAAAGCAGATCAAGCTTTACCGCATCGGGACGAAACTGTTTCTTGAAGACTTGAAGAGCACCAACGGAAGTTGGTTAAACGACAGCCTGGTCCTTCCCGGAGAAGGCTTTGAAGTTGGGGAAGGCGACATCATCACTCTGGGAAATACCATCATGCTCATAACCGACGCGCCTTCGCTCCCCGCTCCGGAGGTCGCGGATAAGCCTCTCCCAAAGACTAAAACCGTTACCGAAGGCCCGAGAGGACCTGAGCGGGAACGGCGTGAAAAACTGTCAGGCAATTTGGAGCTTATTTACTCCGTGTCCAAACTCATTAGATCATCGTTGAGCCTCCGGGAAATGCTCGAACGAGTTCTTGAGTCGGTACTGGAAACCCTGCCGAGGATTGATCGCGCCACCCTTGTTCTGCTAGACACGGAAAAACAAGGGATAAGGGATATCATCAATCGGTCAAGAGAGGGTATGAAGGACGCAGCCAGGCATTACAGCCGCACGGTGGTAGACCGTGTTGTCCGGGAGAGAAAGGCTGTGAGGATGTCCAACACCACTTTTGAGGCACCTTCCGATCTTTCCGCAAGCGTCGACACCCTGGAAGTCGGATCGCTTCTCTGTGTTCCGTTGATGAGCAATGAAAAGACATATGGGGTGCTGTACGTGGATTCCCTTTCACAACCTTATGGATTTCGGAAGGACGATCTCCTGCTGCTCAACGCGATGAGCGGTGCCCTCGCCCTGAGCATCGAAAATGCCCAGTTGAAAAACGACTCAAAGGAAAAATAATGGAGTTCCTATTGACCGGAAATATCCGGTCCTTCGGTGGATACCTCCATCTGTAGATTTTCCATATCACGAGGCTCTTTCTTTTTTTCCTCGTCCAATTCTACGGTCAGCATCTCAGACTCGCTGTAGGATGGAACGATATCCTCTTCCGACGCCTCCTCTTCCTGCAAATCGACGTCCCTTAAGTCGAGTGCTTCTTCCTGGAATTCACCCGCGGGTTCCAATTCCATTTCTTCCAGACCTTCTGTGTCCTCGCTGAGTCCTTCCAGCCCCAGCGAGAGCTCTTCATCTTCCTTATTCAGTGCCATGGCAGCTTCAAGTCCTTCGTCTGAAATTTCATCCAGATCAAGGGAAATTTCATCCTCATCGGAAATTTCCTCCATGGCGCGAGACAGCTTGTCCTCTTCCTGAAGCTTGAACTCATCCAGAACCACCGTACCGGTCCCCACGGACTTCTCCGGGGACTCTTCTTCCATGGCCATATCTTCTGTCTCTCCCGTAAGATCTCCAAGATCCACGGTCAGCTCTTCCTCGTCATCGAGTCCGGATGTCGTCTCGATCTCACTCAAATCCACAGCCGGCATTTCCTCGTCTGAGGGCCCTTCCATCTGGAACTCCCCGGCACCGCTTCCGAAGACCGCCTCTTTTTCCATAACACCGGTATCGTCCATACCGGTTGCTATTTCCTTTTCCAGCTCCGAGGTGTCCTTGAATCCTTCCATCTCAAGCCCGATCTGACTCTCGCTCGCAGCGCCGGTCAACCCTCCCAAGAGGAAAAGGGGCTCTGGCTTGTATCCGGGAAGATTCAGCTTCCGCTGCTCCTCGCCGATATCCTTGTTGCATTTCGGACATATCTGATTGTGATCAAAACTGATGTAGCTGCATTTTGGGCATTTCATGACGAACTCCCTGCGTTAGGTTCTTCGAGTCATGCGTTTCGCGTCGGGCGTCTGACTCAGATGAATAACGAAAAAGAAAAAGACATACACTACGTAAGCGGAAGACGCCCCTGTGAATGGTGCCAATCACACATTTCTGAAAGCAGTTTTCCATGCAATAATGATACCAAATAATCCCCGCAATTTTCCACTAATTCCGGAATCCCCCTGGCACACTTCGCAGAATATCGAACAACTTGCCCCTGGGAGGGTGTCTGAAAATGTCCGGATGCAAGGCATCCGAAATCTCGCGGAACGCGGCGTACATGCCAGTACGCCGCAGTGACGAGGAATGAGGATAACGCTGCAGATGGGCTTTTACCGACACTCTCCTAGGCGGTGGATCCGCCGTCCACCGTGAGCACCTCCCCGGTTACGAAATCCGAAAAACGGGAGGCCAGGAAAAGAACGCTCCCTACAACGTCTGCTGTCTCAGCGATCCTCCCCAATGGGATGGTCCGGGTGATCTGGTTCAGGAGTCCTTCGTTGCTCCAAAAGGGCTCGCTAAAAGGTGTTTTCACCACGCAGGGCGCCACTCCGTTTACTTGAATGTTGTTCGGGGCAAGTTCCACTGCAAGGACCCGCGTAAGCATGTCAACCCCTGCCTTTGCGACGCAGTAAATACCCATTCCCGGCGATGCCTTCCTGGCCGCAATGGAGCTGATGTTGATAATCTTTCCCCCTCCACTCTTCTTCATCAGCCGCAGCCCTGATTTTGTCACCAGGAATGTCCCGCGAAGGTTTGTCCGGACGATCTTGTCCCAGAGTTTTTCGTCCGCCTCCGCCACGGAAGGAGTCAGGATATTCATCCCCACGTTGTTTACAAGGATGTCCAGCCGGCCAAATGTCTCCTCTACCATCTTGAGCATTTCTTCCACCTGCTGTCCATCTCCGACATTGGCCGTCTTTCCCAGGACTTCAAGCTTCTTTTCCCTGAAACGTTCCATAGCCTGGTCAAGATTTTCCTGTTTGCGTCCACAGACAACGACCTTGGCGCCCCTTTCCGCGAAAGCTGCTGCTATAGCCTCTCCGAGGCCCCTGCTTCCTCCGGTGACAAGGGCCACCTTTCCGGTAAAATCAAAGGCTGGTTCCACCATCTCCTCCTCCTTCTTGAAGGCTATCGGTATTGTCTCGCATCTATGCGGTATTTCTTGATCTTATATCCGAAAATCCGTTCGGTGGTCTTGAGCGCCATCGCTGCCTTGCGCATGTTCCCACGCGAAGTTTTCAGCGCATCTATGAGCAATTCGCTTTCGAATCGTTCAATCGCTTCACTGAAAGACCGGGTCTCATGGGTGCCTGTCTCCTGAGCAGTCTGGAGCGTGGGAGGCAGGTGATAGCCGTGAATGACCTGATCCTCGCACAGCAGTACCGCCCGCTCCACACAGTTCTCCAGTTCGCGAACATTCCCCGGCCAGTGGTACTGGGTCAGAGCGTCGATGGCCGGCGTCGAAATTCTCTTGATGTCTTTTCCATACTCACGGGCATACTTTTCAAGAAAATAGTCGGCAAGTAACAGAATATCGGCCTCCCTTTCTCGCAGGGGGGGCAAATAAATCGGATAGACATTCAGCCGATAGAAGAGGTCTTCTCTGAACCTTCCCTTATCCACGGCCGACCGCAAGTCCTGGTTGGAAGCGGCAACGAGCCTTATGTTTACCTTGATACTCTGTGTCCCCCCCAGCCTCTCAAGTTCCTTCTCCTGGAGGACACGCAGGAGCTTTCCCTGGCTCTCAAGGGCGAGGCTCCCGATTTCATCCAGGAAAATGCTCCCTCCGTGGGCCAGCTCGAATTTACCTTCCTTCTGTCTTGTAGCCCCGGTAAATGATCCCTTTTCGTAGCCGAAGAGTTCGGCCTCAACCAGATTTGCGGGAAGGGCCGCGCAATTGACTTTTATGAACGGTTTTTCCGCCCGCAGGCTGTTGTAGTGAATGGCATTGGCAACGAGTTCCTTTCCCGTGCCGCTTTCGCCCAGCAAAAGCACGTTGGCGCTGCTCTTAGCCACCTGGATTATCAGATAAAACACCTCCTGCATCTTCCTGCTGTTGCCGATGATATTGCTGAAGCTGTATTTCTTGTTGAGCTCTTTCTTGAGCCGCAAATTCTCCTGCCGCAGAAGGTTCTTTTCCCGGTTGATTTTCTCCAGCAGGGCGACTTTCTGGGCGATAAGGCTGCTGGTAACCATCAGCAGACGGATATCTTCGTCCAGCGGCATGTTGCCGTTGGCGCCCCGGTCGGCGCTCAAGGCGCCCACTGTTCGCCGTCCTTCCTTTATGGGGACACAAATAAAGGAAACCCTGGATTTGTCAATCCGGCTTCTGGCCCCGGTTTTGTCGAGAAAGAGGGGTTCGTCATCAATTTTCGGAACAGCCATGGGACGTCCCGTTTCTATGACCTTTCCGGTTACCCCTTCGCCGAGATTATAACGGCCCCTGGACTTGGCAGTACTGGAAATTCCGTGCGCGACTTCAATGTGAATTTGATTGGTCTCAGGGTTCAGCAAGGTGATGGATCCTCGCTTCATCCCGAGGTGTTCGGACAGGAGATCGAGCACTTTGTAAAGGGATTTCCGCAGATCAAGCGAAGCGTGAATCGCCCTGCTGATCTCATACAGGCACGCTATTTCGTCGGGTCTTGGCCTCAAACGGCTACTCCACCTCGAGACAGGTCTTCGTGAAACCAACATCAACGGGCACCGGGTACTGCCCGTCAAAACACGCAAGACAGAGATCTTCACGTGGTATGTCCGTTGCTTTGATCAGGTCGTCCAGGCCAAGATACCCCAGACTGTCGAGGCCCACAAAATCCCTGATCTCTTCTACGGTTTTTTCAGCCGCAATGAGTTCACCCTTGGAAGAAAAGTCGATGCCGTAGTAGCACGGGAAACGATGGGGAGGACAACTCACCAGCATATGGACCTCCGTGGCCCCGATCTTTCTCAGGGTCTTCACCCTTGTCCGCGCCGTTGTTCCGCGAATAATGGAGTCCTCAATAATCAGCACCTTCTTGCCTTTCAAAAGCTCTCTCACCGGATTCAGCTTCACCTTGACCCCGAAATTACGCATACTCTGGGAGGGTTGAATGAACGTCCGACCCACGTAGTGGTTACGAATTACTCCCATTTCATACGGGATGCCCGACGACTGGGCATAGCCGATGGCCGCATAGTTCCCCGAATCAGGAAACGGCATCACCAGGTCAACATCGCGCTGAAAGGCTTCGGCAAGCAATTGTCCCTGCTTCTTCCGAAAAAGATAGACATTCTCGCCGAATACGTTGCTGTCCGGACGGGCAAAGTAGATCAGCTCGAAAATACAGTGACTTCTCCGCGACCGTATGCCGGAGGAAATGCTCCGAATCCCCGACTGGTTGATAACCACGATTTCTCCCGGTTCGATTTCCCTGAGATAGGCTGCATCAACCAGGTCCATGGCGCATGTCTCTGACGATACCACATACCCGGAGTCCAGTTTTCCAAGACACAACGGCCTGAATCCATTGGGGTCACGGGCGGCTATGATGGTGTCCTCTGTCATGACCGCCATGGAATAGGCGCCCTTCACCTGGGCCATGGTCTCTATCATGGCATTTTCCAGGCCTCTCTTCATGCACTTGGCCGTGAGATGGAGCACAACCTCGCTGTCCATGGTAGTCTGAAAAATAGAACCTGCGTCTTCAAGTTCCTCCCGGATCTGCCGCGCATTCACCAGATTGCCGTTATGGGCAATGGCCAGGCACTTGCCTGAGTACTGGATCCTGAAGGGCTGCGCATTCACGAGAAGGGAGGAGCCCGTGGTCGAATACCGGACATGGCCGAGCGCTATATGGCCCTGCAGCTCGTTCAGGATGCGCTCGTCAAAAATATCCGCCACAAGGCCCATGGCCTTGTGTTCTTTTACACGATATCCATCCGAAGAGACAATGCCGGCGCTCTCCTGCCCCCGGTGCTGGAGGGCATAGAGGCCGAAATAGGTGAGTTTAGCCGCGTCTTCATGTCCGACAACGGCGAAGATTCCGCATTTCTCTTTCGGTGATTCAATAGTGTGATTGCATTCCACGATTACAGTACCTTACCCCCAATCCTTCTTCATGCTTCATTGTGTCTTCCGGCGATGATATTCCTGGATGGTCTTCACTTCTATTCGCCCTTCCGCCATGGCTTTAATGGCAAGGGCTGTTGCCCTTGCTCCTGCCAGGGTAGTAGTATAAGGGATGTCGAACGTCAAAGCCGTCCGCCGGATGGAATAGGATTCCGAGACAGCTTTCTTACCGCCGGGAGTATTGATAACCAGATCCACCTCTCCGTTCTTTATCATATCGACAATATTCGGTCGTCCTTCACGGACTTTGTAGACGTACTCATTCTGAATGCCGTGTGCGGAGAGAAATTTCGCTGTCCCTCCGGTTGCCAGGATATTGAAACCCAGGTCGTAAAGGATAAAAGCGGTTTCCAGGAACCGCATCTTATCCTGGTCTTTCACGCTCACAAAGACGGTGCCCTTGAGAGGCAGATTTTGTCCTGCTGCAAGCTGAGACTTGGCAAAGGCCAGGGCGAATGAGTGGTCGATCCCCATGACCTCACCGGTGGATTTCATCTCCGGTCCAAGGATCGTATCCACTCCGGGGAAGCGGGCGAAGGGAAAAACGGATTCCTTCACGGAGACGTGTTCGGGAATCACTTCGCCTGTCAGACCCAGCTCTTTAAGGGTATGTCCCATGATCACCTTTGTGGCAAGCTTTGCCAAGGGCACCCCTGTGGCCTTGCTCACAAACGGGATGGTCCTGGAAGCCCTGGGATTTACCTCAAGCACATAGACGATCCCGCGTCTTACCGCATATTGGATATTCATCAACCCAATCACGTGAAGTTCCCTGGCCAGCGCCAGAGTGTGGGACTTGATCTGATCCAGGATCTCCTGACTGAGAGATATGGGCGGCAGCACACAGGCACTGTCGCCGCTGTGTATGCCGGCCTCTTCAATATGTTCCATGATGCCGCCGATCACTGTTTCCTGCCCGTCGGAAATGGCGTCGACATCTATCTCCGTTGCGTCTTCCAGAAAACGATCTATGAGTACGGGCTTTCCGGGTGATACATCGACGGCGCTCTTGATATAATATTCCAGGTCCGCTTCATCATAGACGATCTCCATAGCACGCCCGCCGAGCACGAAGGAGGGCCGGACCAGAACCGGATACCCGATCCGGTCCGCCACGGCCAAGGCCTCGCTCGCATCAATGGCTATCCCGTTCTCCGGTTGAAGGATGTCCAGCTTTCTCAGCAGGCTCTGAAATCGCTCCCGGTCTTCCGCCCGGTCTATACTGTCCGGACCGGTCCCCAGGATTTTCACACCCGCCTGTTCAAGCGGTACGGCGATGTTGAGAGGCGTCTGTCCGCCGAATTGTACGATGACTCCTTCGGGCATTTCCTGCTCGAGGAGGTTGAGGACGTCCTCCCAGGTGAGTGGTTCAAAGTAGAGCTTGTCGGAGGTGTCATAATCAGTACTCACGGTTTCGGGATTACTGTTGACCATGATACTCTCGATTC
>CAZEGG010000047.1:0-14698 GCA_964511755.1 uncultured Desulfobacteraceae bacterium
TGGAATATGTCAACACAGGGACCTGGTCCACCAAGGCGATAAAAGAGGCGCAGATTCAGGGGAAGGATGTGGTAGTGACTGCATCTTCCGAGGACAGGAATTTTTCTTACATTCCGAAAGATTTCACGGTCAGTCCGGAGGCCGCGTATTTTCATATCACTTCCAACAACACCATCAAGGGCACCCAGTGGAGCCGATTTCCCGATGCCGGTGCTGTTCCCCTCGTGTGCGACATGTCGTCCGACATCATGAGCAGGCCGTTCGATCCACGGCCTTTTGGCCTGATCTATGCGGGGGCCCAGAAGAACATCGGGCCTGCGGGGACGGCACTTGTGATCATCCGGAAGGACATGCTGGAACGGGTCCCCGGCGACATCCCGACCATGCTCAAGTATTCCACCTTTGCCGGAAAAAATTCCATGTTCAATACGCCTGCCTGCTTTGTGATCTATATCGTCAGCCTGGTCATGAAATGGCTGGAGGAAACTATCGGCGGACTGGACAAAATGGAGGCCATCAACCGGGAAAAGGGTGCCCTGATTTACGGGTGCATTGACGCCTCTGATTTTTACCAGGGGACGGCCGCAAGGGACAGCCGCTCGTTGATGAACGTCACTTTCAGGCTCCCGAATGAAGACCTGGAGAAGCGATTCGTGGCTGAGGCACTGGAAGCGGGACTGGGGGGTCTTAAGGGACACCGCTCGGTGGGAGGCTGCAGGGCATCCATCTATAACGCCACCGGAATCGACGCAGTCGGTGCCCTGGTCGATTTCATGAAAGAATTTCAAAAGAAGAACGGGTAGCACTCAGTTGTGAGTGAACCCTGCATGTCTGGTAGAAGACCCGGATAGATTTTATCGATCTGGCATCTGGGAGAGAATGACGCTCAGGGCGGAAGCCTTTTCTGGAGTGACTGGCGGGAGGGCGCCGTGTTTTCGTGACGTATCAGTGGGGGAACCCGCAGCTCGACGAAGTCGAGAATGCGGAGGGGATAGCTATCCCACGCTGATAAGTCATTGAAAAGACCAGCCCGGGAGACTCGGAACGGAAGAAATAGCTTACTTCCTGAGCTTGCCTCCGATGGAATAAGAGCTCAAGAGGGAATGAGCGGTGAACAGGACCAGGATTTCGGAAGTCCTCAAATCTGACGCAATCGGCAGCGCCTTTACGGTGATGGGATGGGTCCGGACCAGGAGGGACTCCAAGGCCGGTTTCTCCTTCATCGAGTTGAATGACGGCTCCTCTATTCGGGGACTCCAGATCATCGCAGAAGGCTCGCTCCCCAACTACGATGAAGAGGTGAAGAAACTTCAGACCGGCTGTTCCATAAAGGTGCGGGGAATGCTCTCTGCCTCGCCCGGAAAAGGACAGAGCGTCGAACTGAGAGCAGAGGAGATTGAGGTCTTCGGTTGGGCGGATCCGGCCCGGTATCCCCTCCAGAAAAAGAGGCATTCGTTCGAATTTCTCCGTACCGTCGCCCATCTGCGTCCCCGCACGAATACCTTCGGCGCTGTCGCGAGAATCAGAAACGCGGTGAGCCTGGCGATTCACACGTTTTTCCAGGAAAGAGGCTTCATTTATCTCCACACCCCGCTTATCACGGGAAGCGATTGCGAAGGAGCAGGAGAAACCTTCCGGGTCACCAGCCTTGATCTGGACGCCCTCCCGTTGAAGGCAGGCAGGGTGGATTTCTCGCAGGATTTTTTCGGCATACCCGCCAATCTCGCGGTGAGCGGCCAGCTCGAGGCGGAGATCTACGCCCTCGCGATGGGGGATGTGTACACCTTCGGCCCCGCTTTCAGGGCGGAAAACTCGAATACATCCCGCCACCTTGCAGAATTCTGGATGGTGGAACCGGAGATGGCGTTCTGTGATCTGCAGGGAAACAGGGACCTGGCCGTGGACCTGCTGAAATATATCTTTTCCTGGGTCCTGGAAAAATGTCCGGAGGACATGCAGTTCTTCAACCGCTTTATCGACAAGACCGCCCTCGAGACACTGGAACAGCTTGTTTCCGGGGAATTTGAATACATGACGTATTCCGAGGCAGTCCGCGTTCTTGAAAAAGCCGGGACGGAGTTCGAGTTCCCGGTAAAATGGGGCGCGGATCTCCAGTCGGAGCACGAGCGCTACCTCTGTGAACAGGCGATCAGGAAGCCCGTCGTGCTGGTGGATTACCCGAAGGAGATAAAGGCCTTCTACATGAAGCTCAACGAAGACGCAAAGACCGTGCGGGCGATGGATGTCCTGGTTCCGAAGATCGGGGAGGTTATCGGTGGGAGCCAGCGTGAGGACGACTACGATACCTTGTATGAGAGGATCAGGGAAAGCGGTCTCAACCCGGATGACTACTGGTGGTACCTGGACCTGCGGCGGTTCGGCACGGTTCCCCACTCGGGCTTCGGCCTCGGCTTTGAACGGCTCATCCAGTTTATAACCGGCCTTTCCAATATTCGCGATGTGATACCTTTTC
Organism: uncultured Desulfobacteraceae bacterium; assembly: GCA_964511755.1. Classification (GTDB taxonomy): domain Bacteria; phylum Desulfobacterota; class DSM-4660; order Desulfatiglandales; family Desulfatiglandaceae; genus B46-G9. The sequence continues at coordinate 2,474 of CAZEGG010000047.1, forward strand.
CCCGGACGCCCGGAAATGTGAGTTTTTGAGCAGCCGCAGGCAATTTTCTCTGAACAGGACGTGCGTTTGTGAGGCACCCTATACATATAGTACCTTATGAAGAGATTTGCATTCAAAAGGGGCAGAAACCTCTTTTCAGGTCAAGTGAAATGTCAAATTCCAAAATCCCAATGTCAAATCAATGTCAAATATCAAATGATCAAATGGAAGCGAAGTTGGCACCGCGGCGCGTTACTCCTTGACCTGTTCCTGTACCAGACAGGCGGACGGGATATGTTTTGTCATTGAGACATTTGGATTTCATTTGACATTTGAGCTTTGACATTTGTCATTTTCGGTTTATCCGGATCAGACTTTCCTGGAAAATGCAGAGGAGCGAAATGTTCCTGAAATCGATGACGCAAGGGGAGAGTTCTGTTTCCCCGGTGGCTGGAGATCTACAGGCGTGACAAAACAAGGCGAGGACATACGACAATTTCCGGGCCGGGAAGAAGGAAAAGGTTCCCTGGCGAATCGCCGCCTGTGGTCGCCCGCAAACGCGGTTCTCGGGCTGACGTGGCTTTTCTTCGGGATGTATTACGTGAACCGCTTCAGTTTTTCGCCGGTCATTCCTCTGCTCCGGGCCGATCTGGGAATCTCCAATTCTCAGGCCGGGTGGCTGATGGGTTTCTTCTTTATAAGCTACACCGTTTTTCAGCTGCCTTCCGGCTTTCTGGGAGACCGTTTCGGGCCCAGAAAGGTCCTCACCTGCGGCGCCGCCATTTCCATCATCGGCAATCTCGTGTTCAGCGGAGGTTCCACCCTCGCGATGCTCGCACTGGGACAATGCGTCAATGGTCTTGGACAGGCCATGGGATGGAGTTCCTCCATCAAACTTGTGGTTAATTGGTTTCCCCGCTCACGCAGGGCCACTGCCATCGGGCTGTTTGCAACGTGTGTCACCGCAGGAAGCAGTGCAGGCATGCAGCTTTCCGGCTTTTTCGGCGATCTCCTGGGATGGAGAAGCGTTTTCATTATCCTGCCGGGGTTGATGGCCGCAGCCACCGTTTTCTTCTGGATGCTGGTGAGAGATCATCCCCACGAAAAGGGGCTCCCGGACTTTGAAGACGAGGCTGTTTTGGAAAAACAGATCGCGGACGATCCCCGGTCCGGGCTTTCCCTCGTGTTGAGCAACCGAATCCTCTGGAGCGTCGCCCTGGTCTATTTCTGTTTTGTTTACGTTCAGTTCGGATGCCTGGTGTGGATTCCCTCTTTCTTGAAAGATACCTATGCGCTTTCCGTGGACAGGGCCGGGACCATTTCCGCACTCGTCCTCCTGCCCGGCATCCTGGCATCGCCACTGGCGGGGCTTCTCTCCGACCACTGGTTTCACGGCAGGCGCAGGCCGCTCATCCTCCTGGGGTTACTGGCGCTTTCAGGCGTCATGCTGCTGCTCTCCATGAGGGTGGGCCTTACGCCGGTCTATTTCCTGCTCTCCCTCCTGGGGGTGTTGATCGTCATGCCGGACATCCTTCTGGCGGCATATCCCTCGGACATCCTGTCCCGGAAATTGTCGGCAACGGGAACGGGTTTTCTGACCACCTTCACCAGCGCAGCCGGTATCGTAGCAACCCCGGTTTCAGGGAAGATCATTGACCACTTTCATTCCTACAATGCTGTCTTTATTTCCTTCGCCGTCATGGCCTTTCTGGCGGCCCTCATGACATTTTTCATAAGAGAGAAGAACTCTTGACCTATTTCCAGTGCGCCTGCATGCTATCAAGTTCCTTCACGACTTCAGGGGGAAGCGGATTGGGCTCATGTTCCATGGCCTGTTTTGTTGCATCGCGGAGCCGTTCCTCGAACCGTTTCCCTCCGGCCTTTTCCCACTGTCCGTGGATCATTCGCTCAAACAGGTTCGAGTACCTGACATTGCGGAAGTGATTCAAGGTGTGTTTGTGCTGCAGGTAGTGTCCGCCCGGCCCGACTTCATCGATGATATCGACGGCCAGGGTTTCACTCGTGACAGGGATTCCGTTCATGAGCTGATGTATATTGTAGAGCAGTTCGTTCACGAATACCATGAAAGCGGGGGAAACAAGGGAACCGTGATCCAGCCAACTGCTGCAGTCATGTACGAGCCCGGACCCGATGGCCGCGGCTGTAAGACACTGGACAGCGGCCTCGGTGGCTGCCTGGGCATCACAGAACTTGGCGTCAGTGGACCCTGCGGTGCCGAAGAAAGGCAACCGATAATAGTGCGCCATCTGAGCCATGGCGCCGACCATCAGGGTCATTTCAGGAGCTCCGTAGGAGAAGACAGAGGTGCGCATATCCATAATTGTTGCAAATGCCCCGTAGATGAAAGGAGCGCCCGGGTTTGCCACCTGGGCAAGTACGAGCCCGCTCAGGGATTCGGCACTCCCCTGTACGATGGTGCCGGCGAAGGTGGCGGGAGCGGAGCCCCCAGCCTGGGGTGCCGGGAAGTTGATCAGAGGGATGCCGTGCTCCGCGGTGAAGAGCATCTTTTCCACTGCAGGATCGTAGTACTCCAGCGGTGAAATGGGTTCGGAGTATTGCACAACGAGCGGTGCCTTTTCAAAATTCTCCTTGCCCCCACAAATGAGCAGTGCCATTTCATAGATGTCGCGCTCGCTTTGGGCATCGTTACAGCAGAAAACCAGGGGTTTTTCGCAATAGGTCAGAGCCTGGCGAGCAATCACGCGGTCAGCTATCTCGGACGGCTGGTCGTGTGCCATGCCGATGGTCATGGTCCAGTGAAAATTGGGCAAGGCATCCGCAATGGCAGCGGTGATCCTGCAATGATCGCTCGTGAAGCGCACACGTCTATCGGTCACGGGATCCAGGTAATCAATACAGTCCAGGCTTGGGCCGAACCAGGATTTGTCTCCTTCCAGGAAAACGGACCGCTCCCCGTTTCGCCTGCCGAGAACTATCCGGGAAGGCGCTTTTTGAATGGCATCCTCCACCAACCACGCAGGGATGCGGACTCTATCGCCTTCAACCCGGGCGCCGGCTCCGTCCAGCAGTTCGACCCCTCTCGGATGGGTCATCTTGATGCCTGTCCGTTCCAGCACCTCCAACGAGGCCAGGTGAATCTCCCTGATCTGGTCGTCGTTGATGATCTGCATTTTGGGCTTGAAATGCAATTCGGGGGATTGTATTCCCATGTCTTTGTCCTCCGTGTTTTTTCAAAACGTGGGTAACTTTTTCAACCCGGATAAACCGGAAAGGCGGCAGGGTAAGGGGCTTTTCTCGGCTGAGCTTATTTGCAATCCATAGCACACTTTGGTATGAAGTGAAACACAAATGGGGCAAGGAGGCGGTCAACTCATGAAGCATGAGGCAGAGGTGCTGATCATCGGCGGCGGGGCCATCGGGATCTGTTGCGCTCACTATCTTCGGGAGCAGGGAAAAGAGGTTGCGGTCGTTGAGAAAGGGGAGGTATGCTCAGGCGCTTCCTATGGAAATGCAGGACTTATTGTTCCCAGTTACAGCATTCCGCTGGCGGCTCCCGGAGTCATTCTTCAGTGCCTTAAATGGCTTCCTGATCCTGAGAGTCCCTTCTACATCAAACCGAGTTTGAGGCCGGCGCTGCTCTCATGGATGTGGAAATTTCGCGGCGCCTGCAACGACCGTCACGTGCACAGGTCCATACCTGTCCTCCACTGCCTGACGCTCCAAAGCCTCCGTCTGTTCGAAGAACTGGCAGGCATGCGGGACCTCCACTTCGGCTTCGAAAAGAAGGGACTCCTTGACCTCTTCAAGACCACTGCGGGCCTTGAGGAGGGGAAAAGGGAGTTGAAGCTTTTGGAAGCCTTTGGTGTGGAAGCCGATGTGCTCGGAAAGGGAGATCTGGCCGAGTTGACAGGCGGCTTGAGAACCAGAACGGTCGGAGCGGTCCTCTCCCGCACGGATGCCCACCTGATCCCTGATCAATTTGTGAAACAACTCGCAGAACATGCCGTCGGGCAAGGTGTTCACCTGGCCCCCTCCACGGAAGTCATCGGGTTTGAGACCTCCGGGCGCAGGGTTACCAGGGTCCATACGACCAGGGGGGACATTTCAGCCGAGGAAGTGATCGTGGCCGGGGGAGCATGGAGCCCGCAAATTGTCAGGGACTTGCGCATAAAACTGATGATAGAACCTGCCAAGGGATACAGTGTCACCTTCAAGAGACCCGAGCGTTTTCCGGAGATACCCTGTAACCTGGCGGAAGCAAAGGTTGTATTGACCCCCATGGGGGATATGGTGCGGTTTGCCGGCACCCTGGAGCTTGCGGGATTCGATCAGTCCATCAACCGGCGAAGGGTGGGTGCTGTCTTGAAAACAGTGCCGGCGTATTTGCCGGACCTTGAGCCTGCCAACCTGGAGGTTGTTGAAATATGGCAAGGTTTCAGGCCCTGCACCCCCGACGGTCTCCCCTACATCGGACGGCCTTGTTCCTACGACAACGTTATTGTTGCGGCCGGTCACGGGATGCTCGGTATTTCGCTGGCGCCGGCCACGGGAAAGATCGTTTCTCAGCTCGCAACAGGCGAGACCCCTTTCATGGACCTTTTCCCCTTGCGCATCGAGCGCTTCTCGTGATGGACCGAGAGGATGACGGCACCCGCGTAAGGAATCGGTTCCAGCCGAACCCTCAACCGTGACGGAGGAGACCGATAGGTTTTCCCGATTCGGAGCGTGGAGGGGCATCCTACTCAGGGAGGGAGCCATTTCTTCCGTTCCGAGTCTTCCGGGCTGGTCTTTTCAGTGACTTATCAGCGTGGGATAGCTACCCCCTCCGCATTCTCGACTTCGTCGAGCTGCGGGTTCCCCCACTGATAAGTCACGAAAAGACGGTGCCCTCTCGCCAGTCACTCCAGAAAAGGCTTCTTCCCTGAGCAGCTGTCGTGGCACCTTGTACCTGCCGCTCTGCGGGAGGAGGCACACTCGTTTTTTCCGAAGTTGAGAGGGATGCATGATTATCGGAGTGGATACAGGCGGAACATTTACTGATTTTGTGTACAGGGATGGAGAGAAATGGGCCGTCTACAAGGTGCTCTCCACCCCGTCAAATCCGGCAGAGGCGGTCATGGAGGGCCTCAAACAGCTGGCGCACGGCAGGAAGAAACAGATCGTACACGGATCCACTGTTGCCACCAATGCCATCTTGGAGAGAAAAGGCGCAAAGACGGCGTTGATTACCAACGAGGGATTCGAAGACATCATCGAGATCGGACGTCAGAATCGAACCCGATTGTATGATCTTGCGTACCGGAAGGAGCCGCACATCATTCCGCCGGGACTGAGATTCGGCCTTCCCGGCAGGGTCCTCCAGACCGGTGAGGAACTGGTTCCCCTTGACCGTCAAAAGACCGGAAAACTGGGTGCGCATCTGAAGGAGCTTGACGTTGAGTCTGTGGCGATCTGTTTCCTGTTTTCGTACCTGAATCCCTCACATGAACGGGAAGTACGTGCCCTGCTTGAATCCTCCGGGCTCCGGGTTTCCCTGTCCCATGAAATTCTTTCTGAATTCAGAGAGTTTGAGAGGACTTCCACGACCGTGATCAATGCCTATGTCTCTCCCAGGATGGAGCGCTATATAGGGCATCTGATGAAGGAACTGGGCGAGGAGGATTCCCTGGGAATCATGCAGTCAAACGGCGGGAGCATCTCGGCCGAGACGGCCATGAAGGAATCCGTGCGGACCATCCTTTCGGGACCTGCCGGCGGCGCGGTAGGCGCGTATGAGATAGGTGAAATGGCCGGGCAGACCAGACTTATCACATTTGATATGGGGGGCACATCAACGGATGTCTCCCTTATCGACGATGAGCTCACCCTGACCCTGGAATCCAGTATATCCGGCTACCCGGTCAAGGTTCCGATGATCGCCATTCATACGGTTGGGGCAGGGGGGGGCTCTATTGCCCGAATTGATGAGGGAGGCGCCTTCAAGGTCGGTCCCGAGAGTGCCGGCGCGGACCCGGGACCCATTTGCTACGGGCGGGGTGAGAACATCACGGTGACGGACGCCAACCTGTATCTCGGAAGGCTTATCCCGGAGCACTTCCTCGGCGGCAAAATGCGGCTGATGAAAGAGCGCCTGATCCCCTACTTCAATGACCTGGGAAACAGAATGGGATTGACGCCTGCCGAAGCGGCTGAGGGAGTGCTTGATGTGGCAAACACGGCTATGGAAAGGGCCATCCGGGTGATATCCGTTGAAAGGGGATACGATCCGAGGGAGTTCACGCTTTTCTCCTTCGGGGGTGCCGGAGGAATGCACGGGGCCTTTCTTGCCAGGCTGCTTAATATCCCCAGGGTGCTGATCCCCCGGAACCCCGGGATTCTCTCGGCCATCGGCATGATCATGGCCGATGTCATCAAAGACTATTCTCTGACCATCATGCAGAGCGGGGAAGATGTTTCCTTTGAAATGCTCGCAGCAGGATTTGAAGACATTGAAGAAAGGGGGGAAAACGACCTCGTTGCTGAAGGCATCCCTCCCGGACGAATGCGCTTTGAGAAGTACCTGGACATGCGGTACGAAGGGCAGTCGTATGAAATCATCGTGCCTTTCGATGAGCAGTATATTGAAAACTTCCATACGCTCCATGAAAAGACCTATGGGTACAGGAACGAGGGAAAATCCGTCGAGATCGTGAACATCAGGCTGCGGGCCCGGGGCATGCCGGAAAAACCCGCATTTCCTAGAGCAACAAAGATGATGGAGGAAATTCCCCGGGATGCCTTCCTGGGGGAAAGCCGGGTTATATTTGATCATGAACCCGTGACTACCAAGATCATGGCGCGGGAGAAGCTGGCGAGCGGGAACAGGGTCGATGGGCCTGCCATTGCTGTGGAGTATACGTCAACGATCGTGATTCCACCCTTTGCAAGTGGTTCGGTGGATGCCTTCGGGAACATGGTCCTCGAGATTTTCCCTTCATCATGAGGTCTTGCCTTGTTCGGAGATAGAGAACGCCCATGAAAGCCAATCCGATATTGCTGGAAGTATTCAAGAACCGCTTTTCTTCAATCTCAGAAGAAATGGGCGTGACGCTTACCAGGACGTCCTTTTCTCCCAACATAAAAGAACGCAGAGACCTCTCGTGCGCTGTCTTCGATCATGAGGGAGCTATGATCGCCCAGGCGGCCCATATCCCCGTGCACCTGGGGTCCATGCCCATGTCGGTCAAGGCGGCAATGAAAAACGTGGCCTGGCAGGAAGGGGATATGGTGATCCTGAACGACCCGTTCAAGGGAGGCACACATCTGCCGGACATCACCCTTGTTGCTCCGGTGTATGCAGGCGAACCAACCCCTTCTTTTTTCGTCGCCAACAGGGCACACCACGCAGATGTGGGAGGGATGAGTTCCGGGTCCATGCCGGTTTCCACCTCCATTTTCCAGGAAGGCATAATTATTCCGCCGCTTAAACTTGTGGAAAGAGGTTCGATTGACCGAAAAGTGTTGGCGTTGCTTCTCAATAATGTGAGGACGCCTTTGGAGCGTGAAGGAGATTTTGCGGCTCAAATCATGGCCAATATCACCGGGGTCCGGAGGGCCGAAGAACTGGTCGGGAAATACGGCCTTGACATGGTTCGTTTCTATGCCGAAAGCCTGATGGACTATGCGGAGAGAATTACCAGAAAGACGATCATGGAGATCCCCGAGGGGTCGTACAGGTTTAAGGACTTCATGGATGACGACGGTCATTCTCATCGCAAGGTCTGCATCCGGGTTAACGTCACGATTCAAGGGGATGGAGCCACACTCGATTTCCGTTCAAGCGATCCCCAGGTCAAGGGAAGCATCAACGCCGTATATGCCATCACCCTCTCCGCGGTCCTGTATGTTTTCCGATCCCTGACGGCCGAGGATATCCCCACCAATGCGGGTTGTTTGAGGCCTATCAAAGTCCTTACTGAAAAAGGCACGATACTCGATGCCCAATTTCCCGCCGCCGTGGCCGGCGGCAACGTGGAGACGTCGCAGCGGATTGTCGATGTGGTGCTGGGCGCCCTTTCAAAGGCCCTGCCCCTGAGAATTCCCGCGGCAAGCCAGGGCAGCATGAACAATGTCACCATTGGAGGAATGGATCCCAGGAAAGGCCGCCCTTTCGCTTACTATGAAACCATCGGAGGGGGAATGGGGGCTACGGCGAAAGATGACGGGGAAAGCGCTGTACAGTGCCATATGACCAATACCTTGAATACTCCCATAGAGGCCCTGGAATACAGCTACCCCTTTGTGGTGAGGGAATATTCCATCAGGCGCGGTACGGGAGGTGCCGGTAAACACCGGGGAGGCGACGGGATTGTCCGGGAAGTCGAGCTGCTGTCGGATGCGGATGTGACCGTGCTCTCCGAAAGAAGGAAGATCCCGCCCTATGGTCTGTTCGGAGGAGCACCGGGTGCTGTTGGAAGAAATCTCGTTATCCGGCAGGGAACGGTTGCGGCAAAAGGAGGGAAGTTTTCGGTCAACCTGAAGAAAGGCGACCGCCTGCGGATTGAAACGCCGGGCGGTGGCGGGTATGGCAAGGAGTAGGGAGAGATATTGCATTTTTCAACCCGCAATTCCGATTGCATCTCTCAACTCCCCATGATAAGTTGAATCCATATTCATATATCTAATTTTTTAGCTCTGCACGGAAGAAATCATGTTCGACACAAACAACAGCGAACCGACCGAGTTTTATTCCCATTTCAAGGCATTTTACGAATTGATGGCCGTCAAGATACGGGAGATTCTCCTCGTCTCAAGTCCCTATGATGCGTTCATTATCGAGGAAGACACCAGCCTTGCATCGCAGATCATTAATGAGTACAGCGGGCTGAATCTGAGCCAACCGCCGAGGATAACCCGAACTTCTTCAGCCCGAGAGGCCCTGGTCCTTCTTGAAAAGAAAAAGGTTGACATGGTCATTACCATGCCGCACCTGGATGACATGGACGCCTTCACCCTGAGCCTTGAAATCAAAAAGAGAAACCAGCATCTTCCGGTTATCCTTCTGGCGCACAGTGTACGGAATATCTACCCGCTGCCGGACGCCCAGGACTGTTCCGGTATTGACAAGATTTTTATCTGGTCGGGCAATTCGGGCCTGCTCCTTGCTTTGGTCAAGAATGCCGAAGACAGCCTTAATGTGGATTTCGACACCCAGCGTGCCATGGTCCGCGTCCTTATTCTGGTGGAGGATTCGCCGGCATACTATTCATCAATCCTGCCCTTGATCTATAAGGAGATAGTCAAACAAACCCAGGCGGTGCTGCAGAGCGGGCTGAATGAAGAGCACCGGTTGCTCCTTATGAGAGCAAGGCCCAAGATTCTGCTGGCACGCAGTTATGACGAGGCCATGACCCTTTTCCGGAAATACAGGTTTTTTCTCTTCGGCGTCATTTCGGACACGCGCCTGCCCAAGGAAGGCAGGTTGGAAGACAATGCGGGGTTTTTGTTGCTCTCCAGGATCAGGGAAGAGGTTCCCGATCTCCCTCTGCTGCTCATGAGCTCTGAATCAGGCAATAAGGGAAGTGCCGGCCGCATTCCTGCTGCGTTTATTGACAAGAACAGCCCCAATCTTCTTGACGAACTGCATGAGTTTTGCTTGACACACTTGGGATTCGGAGATTTCATTTTTCGGCTGCCTGACGGCACGGTAATCGGCCGGGCATCCAACCTCCATGAACTTGAAATGAAAATAGCCGAGGCCCCGGACGAATGCCTCTGGTATCACGGCAAGCACAACCATTTTTCCCGGTGGATCATGGCCCGTTCCGAATTCACCCTGGCTTCGACGTTCAGAGAGGTGGATGCATCAGAGTTTGCGGATATCGAGGAGATGCGCACGTATATCATCTCCAGGATACACAGCCTCAGGAAATGGAGGCAGAAGGGAGTGGTTGCCCGGTTTAACGATCTTTTCTTTGATCCGGATGCCATGGACTTTGTCAAGATAGGACAGGGGTCTCTCGGCGGCAAGGCCAGGGGCCTGGCATTCATGTCCAATGTGCTTCACGAGCAGCAGGAATTGCACGAGAGATATCCGGGAGTGAAGATCCTGATTCCCAAAACACTGGTTGTCTGCACCGACGGTTTTGAAGCTTTTGTGGACAAGAATGACCTCCACCGTTTCTCGAAAGAAGGGTATGATGACCGGGAAATCATGCAAAACTTCCTTGAAGCGGAGATGCCCGAATGGCTGGTGCGGGATCTTGAAGCCTTTCTTCATCGGGTCAAGTCACCCCTTTCCATCCGATCCTCCAGCCTTCTCGAAGATGCCCATTTCCAGCCTTATGCGGGCATTTACAAGACATTCATGATCCCGAACAACCATTCCGATTCTGCGATTCGGCTCCAGCACCTTCTGTCTGCCATCAAGCTGGTGTATGCCTCCACCTACTATGAGTCAGCCAAATCCTATTCAAAGCATATTTCAACGCAACCCCAGGAAGAGGCAATGGCGGTCATTGTGCAGCAACTGGTGGGAAAGCAATACGGTGAATTCTATTATCCGAGCATGGGAGGGGTCGCACAATCCCATAATTTCTACCCCATTGACCCCATGTCTACCGAAGACGGGGTTGCAAGTATCGCCCTTGGTTTTGGAAAGATGGTGGTGGAGGGCGAGAAAGCCCTCCGGTTTTCCCCGAAATACCCTCAAGTTATCCCGCAGTTTTCAAACGTGGACGATATCCTTGAAAATGCCCAGCGCTTCTTTTACGCCCTGAGGATTCGAAATTATCCGGACGAGCTTCATCTTGACACCTACTCGAACCTCGAGCGGAGAGAAGTGGACGAAGCTGAAGACGAATTTCCGATAAAGGCGCTTGCCGGCACATATGTTCCGGAAGAGCACCGGATCAGGGACACGGGGTATATGCCGGGCCCAAAAGTGCTTACCTTTTCATCCATCCTCAAACATGATATTTTTCCCCTTCCGGCGCTTCTGAGCGATCTCCTTTCCCTGGGGCGGAAAAGCCTTGGATGCCCGGTTGAAATTGAATTCTCGGTGAATCTGAAACTCGAAAAGGAAGGGAAAGGCGAGTTTTTCTTCCTCCAGGTACGACCGATGGCATTCGAAGTTGAGCGTTCCAAGGTGCAGATCAGCCGGGAGGAGAAGGATCAGGCGATCTGCAGATCAAGTCAGGCCCTGGGCAGTGGGACCAAGGAGAACATTGAGGACATCGTGTATGTAAAACCTGACGATTTTCGCTCTGAATCGACTATCCAGATAGCCGGTGAAGTAGGAAAGATGAACGGGAAGCTGCTTTCCCAGAAGAAACCATACCTGCTGATCGGTCCCGGGAGATGGGGGTCAGCTGACCGATGGCTGGGGATCCCTGTTCAGTGGAAAGACATCTCAGGAGTGTGCGCGATAATTGAACTCAGGAATGAAAAATTGAAAGCGGATCCCTCGCAAGGCTCTCACTTCTTTCTCAATATCACTTCTCTCGGCATTCATTACATCACGGTTACGGAAGGGGCCGGAGACTTTCTCGACTGGAAGTGGCTTGTCTCCCGCCCCGTGGTCGAAGAAACTCCTTTCCTGAGACACGTGAAACTGCAAAAACCGTTGACTGTGAAGATAGATAGTAGTAAGTCTCAGTGCGTCATCGTGGCGAAAGATGCCCCTACGACAACTCCGGGGGATCCGAACCAGAGTTGCGAGTGGTGGCTCACAAAATAAGGGATTCACGCCACGCTATACCAAATTATTCCATAGTTATGAACACTGGTACAGAGGATCGTACTGCACAGCCAGATTGGGAGGATACTTATGTCAGAGATAATGGAACTAATCACTTCAAGAGATCCCGGGGAGAAGGAATTCCACCAGGCCGTGGAAGAAGTCCTCGAAACAGTCAAACCGGTCCTGGACAGGAATCCTCAGTACCGGAAACTGGCTATCCTGGAACGCATAACAGAACCTGAGCGTGTCATCATGTTCAGGGTGCCATGGATGGACGATCAGGGCCAGGTGCACGTGAACAGGGGATTCAGGATTCAGATGAACAGCGCTATCGGGCCCTACAAGGGCGGGCTACGCTTCCACCCTTCCGTAAACCTGAGCATCCTCAAGTTCCTGGCGTTTGAACAGGTTTTCAAGAACGCCCTCACGACCTTGTCCATGGGCGGAGGGAAGGGAGGGTCGGATTTCGATCCCAAAGGCAAGTCGGATGACGAAGTCATGCGGTTTTGCCAGTCCTTCATGGCGGAGCTGTACAGGCATATCGG
>CAZEGG010000048.1:0-14333 GCA_964511755.1 uncultured Desulfobacteraceae bacterium
TCGGCAGGCTCTTTCACGAGTTCGCCGTCACCATCGCGAGCGCCATCCTGATCTCGGGTTTCGTGTCTCTGACCCTGACGCCCATGCTCTCGAGCCGGTTTCTGAGGCCGCCGAAGGAAGTGCACCACGGCAGTCTGTATAACTTCTCCGAGCGCGTATTCCAGAAGATACTCGCCATATACGAGGCGGTGCTGAAACAGAGCCTGAGGCATCGCCGCCTGGTCATCATCTTTTCGGGCTTCATTCTCATTGCAACGGGATATCTCTTTGTCGTCATCCCGAAGGGCTTCCTTCCCAGCGAGGATACGGGCGCGATCTTCGGATTCACCCAAGCCGCCGAGAGCATTTCCTACGACGCCATGGTAAAGCACCAGAAGGCCGTGGCCGCAATCATCCAGAAAGACCCCAATGTGGAGCGCTTCATGTCAAGCGCCGGTTCTCGAGGCCGGACCAGCGGCAACACCGGCGTTGTCTTCCTTCACCTCAAGCCCCGCTCCGAAAGAAAGCTCTCGGCGGACCAGGTCATCGCAGAACTCCGACCGAAGCTGGCGAAGATCCCCGGCATCATAGTCTTTCTTCAGAACCCCCCGCCAATCAACATCGGCGGACATCTCACCAAGGCCCAATACCAGCTCAACCTGCAGAGCTCGAATACCGCAGAGCTTTACAAATACGCCCAGATCATGGAACAGAGAATGCACGATCTTGACGGTCTCCAGGACATCACGAGCGATCTTGAGATCAAAAATCCCCAGGCCACCGTCGACATCGACAGGAACAAGGCATCCTCCATGGGTATCTCCGCACAGGAGATCGAAAATACCCTTTACTACGCCTACGGTTCGCGCCAGATTTCGACAATCTATACCCAGAACAACACCTACCAGGTCATCATGGAAGTGGCGCCGCGCTACCAGCTTGACCCATCAGCCCTGTCTCTGCTGTACGTCCGTTCACAGGACGGCCGCCTGGTGCCGCTCAAAGCCGTGGCGAACATCACCCAGGGCTTGGGTCCTCTCTCCATCAACCACACGGGCCAAGCCCCTTCCGTGACCCTGTCCTTCAACCTCGCGCCCAATTATCCGCTGGGAAAGGCCGTGAGTGAGGTGGAGGCCCTGGCTCGGAGGACGCTGCCGGCGACCGTCAGCACCAGCTTCCAGGGAACGGCGCAGGCCTTCCAGTCCTCGGTGACCGGCCTCGGGCTCCTCCTCTTCCTGGCCGTAATGGTGATTTATATGGTGCTGGGGATCCTCTACGAGAGTTTCATCCATCCGGTCACGATCCTCTCGGCCCTGCCTTTTGCAGGCTTCGGCGCCCTGGTGACATTGCTTATCTTCCACGTGGAGCTCAGCATTTACGCCTTCGTGGGCATCATCATGCTAGTGGGGCTCGTGAAGAAGAACGGCATCATTATGGTCGACTTCGCCCTGGACGCCCAGCGGCACGGAAACAAAGCGCCGCAGGATGCCATTTACGAGGCATGCGTCATCCGGTTTCGGCCCATCATGATGACGACGATGGCGGCGTTGATGGGGACGCTTCCCATCGCCCTCGGGTTCGGCGCAGGCGCCGAATCACGCCGGCCTCTGGGTCTCGCCGTGGTTGGCGGGCTGCTCTTTTCCCAGTTCCTCACCCTTGTGGTGACTCCTGTCTTTTACGTGTACATGGACCGGTTCCAGTCCTTCCTCGGGAGGCACTTCAGGAGACATGAGAGGATCTCGTCACTACCGGCGGACACCGAGACGGCACCGAATTCCAGATAATGTGAACTCCATCCTGCCACAGGGTGGAGTTCGATCAATTCCTCACGCCGGTTCACCTCGTTCACGAGAGCCGCAGAGATATCAGAGAAGGACATTTCCCTTCCTTGTCCTAAATCCCTGTGAACTCTGTGAGCTCTGTGTGAGATAATGTTTTTGAGTATCCCTGAGCTTCCAAGACGAAATTTCAAACACCGTGAGAAGGGGCGCCGGCAGAGGCCAGGCCGGCCGCGCCGGCTATGTTTCGGAGCATGCCCCTGAACATGAAGTAATGCACCGGGGTGATGGCGTACCAGTATGCAACGCCTCCCAGCCCTTTGGGGAGCAGCCTGAAGGTGATGCGCAATTCGGTTTCGTTCCCTCGCGGAGGAGTTACCTGCAGTTCCAAGAAGACCCTGCCTGGATGCTTCATTTCAGAGAGAAGCAGCAGCCTTTGCGGCGGAACTGCCGCCAGCACGCGCCAGTTATCCAGGGCGTCTCCTACGGCAATCTCCAAAGGATGCCGCCTGCCGCGATTGACTCCCACCCCGCCGAGGAGCTTGTCGATGAACCCCCTCAGCCTCAGAAGAGAATCCCAGTAGTACCATCCTGTTTCCCCGCCGATCCGCTGGATCGGCGCCCAGACCTTTTCCGCTTCCCCGCTGAGACGAAGCCGGTAGGTGCTCTCCAGGACCTGTCCCCAGGAATAGGATGCATCTCCGCGCAGGGCCCATTCAGGCTGCAGTGTCAGCCCTGCATCGGAGTAGCTGGTATCCACGATATGCTGCTCGACCTTTTCGAGCGCCCTGCTGATGGAGGCCCGGCAGGTCATGAGATCCTGCGGCATGACACGCAGGATGCGATTGTCCCGGCAGATCACTTCGGTGAACATCCCCTGTACCAAGGGCCTTGCCAGCGACGGCGGAACAGGCGTGATCACACTCACCAGATATGCTGCCAGACCCAGGGGAAAGAACGGAACTGCAGCGATGATCCGCTTTCTCAATCCGGCCTCTTCGGCATAGATATTGATGAGCTCCGCGTATGTCACGATATCCGGCCCGCCGATGTCATAGGTCCTGCCCACGGTTTCTTCATGATCGAGACAGCCTACAAGATAATTCAGGACATTCCGTATGGAAATGGGCTGACACCTGGTATGGACGCCTTTGGGGGTAATCATAACCGGCAGGCGTTCCGTAAGGTAGCGCAAAATCTCAAAAGAGGCGCTGCCGGAACCCAGGATCATGGCCGCGCGAAGCACGGTTACCGGTACGGGTCCTTTCGACAGTATTTCTGCCACTTCCGCCCTTGAAAAGAGGTGCTTGCTGAGCTTGGGGCTTTTTCCTCCGAGTCCGCCCAGATAGATCATGCGCTCGAGCCCCGCTGCATCGGCTGCTTGAACCATGTTGCGGGCCGCCTGACGGTCCAGGTTGTCGAAGTTCTTTTCAGTGTACGTCATGGAATGCACGAGGTAATAGGCTGCGGAGCAGCCTTTTGCGGCGCGGGTGATGGAATCGATGTCCTGCATTTCCCCGTAGACCGGCTCAAGGTTGGGGTGGAGGCTCCACGGCCTCGCCCTGATTTTATCGAGCGACCTGCCCGCGGCGCGGACCTTGTGGCCCGCATCCAGGAGCCGCTGGACCAGACGGCCTCCCACATACCCTGTTGCTCCCGTCACAAGGACAGGTCCGGCATGCATCTCTCCCTCCCCTCCTATCTCCCAAATGAAAAAAAGCGACCCTCGTGGTGATTTCCGCCCCTCAATTTCGCAACATCCGCCTTCTCACTGCGGGTGCACGAAGTTCAGGGAGTCCCGCCAAGGCGGGACTCCCTGAACTTCATGATTGATCACATATCTGTCCTCCCGGATCCGGATCGGGGGAGCCTGTCCGGGCCTTGAAGCGACGCGCGGCAGGTCTTGGCGATATTCCGGAGCATCCCCCTGAAAACGATATGGTGAAAAGGATAGAGAGCGTACCAGTAGATCAGGCCCGCCAGGCCGCCGGGAAGGTATCGGACCTTCATGATCAGTTCGGTCTCATTCTTCCCGACGGGCCTGAGTGAAAACTCCAGAAGCCCGTCCCCGGGCAGTTTCATCTCGGCACGGAGCAGGAGCCTGACGGGGGGTTCCACCACGAGCACCCGCCAGAAATCCAGCGCGTCCCCCACGTTGATCTCTACCGGGTCCCGCCTGCCCCGCTGGCTCCCCACTCCGCCGATCGCTTTATCAAGGAAGCCTCTCATCCGCCAGAGCCGTCCTGCGAAATACCAGCCTGTTTTGCCGCCCACGCGCTTGATGGACTCCCAGAGTGCGCCAGGTCCGGTTCCTATCCGGGCGCGGTAGGTGAGTTTCAGCACGGCGCCTCCGGAATAGGAGGCATCGCCGTCGGCGGCCCATTCGGGCGGGCGGGTCACGCCCGCATCGTAGCAGCTTGTATCCACCCTGTGCTGCTCTACCCTGTCCAGGGCCCTGCCGATGGCTTCACCGCTGGTCATCAGGTCCTGGGGAATGATATCCCGGATCCGGTTTTCTCCACAGACCGTTCCGTTCCGCATGCCTTGAACAAAGGCGGCGGTCAGCGTGGTGGGCGCCGGTGTTGCCAGGCTGAGAAAATACGCCGCCAGCGCCGGGGAAGAGAAAGGGAGAGCCAGGATGCGGCGCCGTTTCAGTTTTGCCTGTTCGGCGTAGATATTGAAAAGATCGGCGTAGGTGATGGTATCCGGTCCGCCCACATCAAAGATTTCCCCGAGCATTTCGTCGTGATCGAGGCTGTTGAGAAGATAGTGCAGTACGTTTCGGATGGAAATGGGCTGGCACCGGTTGTGCACCCATTTCGGCAGGGGAATCAAGGGCATGCGATCCACCAGATAGCGCACGATCTCGAATGAAGCGCTCCCGGAGCCCAGGATCATGGTTGAGCGGAGGGCGGTCACGGGAACAGGGCCCGAAAAAAGGGCCTTCGCCGCCTCTGTCCTGGAGCGCAGATATTTGTGCAGGCTCGGGCCTTCCGCAGCCAGATCGCCCAGATAGATGATGCGCTCGATACCTGCCGCATGCGCCGCCCGGTTCAGGTTGCGCGCCGCGTTCCTGTCGAATGCGGCAAAATCCCTCTCCGGAAGGTCCCATGGGTGGACCAGATAATAGGCTGCGAAGCATCCCCTGGAGGCCTCAAGAACCGAATGGGGATCGAGCATCTCCAGGCGGACGGGTTCAAGATTGGGGTGCTCTCCCCATATACGGGCCTTGACTTTTCTCAACGAACGACCGCCGGCCCGGACCCTGTACCCGGCCTCCAGGAGGATGGGGACCAGCCTGCCCCCGATGTATCCCGTGGCGCCCGTTACCAGTATCGGTCTCCTTGGCATCGCGAATTTCCCCGCATTTGACCCGGCTCTTTTCGAGACTTTTCCGCTTTTCAGTATAGCATACTCCAGGAGAATTCAGCTCTTCTATTCCTCTTTTTCTTGGGAGAAGAAACAATCCTAATATTCTTTAAGGTTTCTGATGAACCAGCCGATATTTCATTAGAATAATACATTTAAGGAGAGCACCATGAAGATCACTTGTCCTTCCTGCAACGCCGTGTACAGTATTTCGAAAGGAAAATTGCCTGCCGCAAGGACTTTAACCACATGCAAGAGATGCGGCGGCAGCATCACCATCGATCTCGTGAAGGCTGTTCCGGACGGCAGAACCGCTTCGGCCTCGGGCAGGAATCATCCGGATTCCGTGACTCCTCCTCCGGTTCAGCAAGGGCTGCCGATGTCAACCGCAACAGCCGCGTTGAAGGAAATAGCAGACATCTATCCCGAAGTCCACGCTCTTTCAGATGACAAGTTTGACCTGCCTGCCATCTTGGCCCCAACCAAAAAAGGCAGCTACAAAACACGGAAGAACAAATACAAGATCAGAATTCTCAGAGCGGTCCAGGACAAGGTCGGGCAAATTTTGAACGACGGCGAAAAGGTGATGCGAGTCGGTAAAGGCACCGCCTACTACCCGCTCGAGCTGTTGCTGGGAAACGGATGGTTGACCATGATGTATAACCAGTATGCCATTTTGTGCACCAACCAGCGGATGCTGTTCGTTAATATCAACTCACGGATCGACCGTCCGACTCATTACCTTTTTCAGATGCCTTATACCGATGTCAAAAAAGTCAAGCGGGGAATGGTGCTTAACAATCTGATTCTCTACCGCCATAAGGGCAAGCGGCGGATATTCAGTGCGGTAAAACGGTATTTGGGCGGTGAAATAATGAGATTTGTCGAAGAATCGAAACTCGCCTGTGGTGATACGGTCCCAGGGAATGTCTCTCCTGAAAAACTGTGTCCGTCCTGCTTCGTTCCCCTGACCGACGGGCTTGAAAATTGTCCGCGCTGCGGAGCAGACTTCAGAGTGCCTCGGAAGGCCATGGTGAGATCCCTTCTTCTCCCGGGGCTGGGCGATATGTATTTAGGGCACCGGGTTCTGGGCGCCCTGGAAATGCTGGTTTCTCTCTATGTCTGGATCCTGGTGATCACTTCGATGCGTGCAGGCGGGGCTGAAAATCTTATCGTTGCAGCCGTTATCCTGTCTATCTAAAACGGGATGGACGGACTGCTGACCTATCATATGGCAAAAAAAGGATATATGCTGGCCGGCCCCCATCCTGCTGCCTTAAACCCGATGCCTGTCTGACGTTACTCCTGCAGCACCGGAACGTTCTTCCAAGCCTGAAGAAATTGCACACATAAGAGTCCCTGCAGACAACCCAGGACTTGTCTTTCACTCCTTCTCCTACTACAATCCCTCCAGGCGGAGGATTTCCGGATCCTGTAGGGGCTCATCCGGGAGACTCTCCGCCTTCTCATATCGTGCTTGGGGGCATGCCGGTGAAAAGAAGCGATACCGCGCTGGAGCTGTTCCATCCGCTCGTTCAACGCTGGTTCATGGATCATGTGGGACGACCCACCTCTCTCCAGGAGCAGGCATGGCCCAGGATCGCGACGGGAGAGCATGTCCTCATTACGGCACCCACGGGCGGCGGGAAGACCCTCGCGGCCTTTCTCTGGGCCGTTGACCGGCTGATCACCAGCGCATGCCCCATGGGAAAAACATCTGTCCTGTATGTCTCTCCCCTGAAGGCCCTCAACAACGACGTCCAGCGCAACCTCATCAAGCCGCTTGAAGAACTGAGAAGGATCTTCGAGAAGGCTGGAGAGACCTTCCCGATCATTCGCGTGCTGACGCGAAGCGGGGATACGCCCCAGTCGGAAAGACTGCGGATGCAGCGCCACCCCCCGGAGATCCTCATCACGACCCCCGAGAGCCTGAATCTCCTGCTCAGCTCGGCCGGCGGCCGGTCTATCCTCGCGTCCCTTTCAACCGTGATTCTGGATGAGATCCATGCGGTTCTCGGCAGTAAGCGGGGAGTTCATCTCATCACGGCGGTGGAGCGGCTTGTGCCGTTGTCGGGCGAATTCCAGCGGATAGCGCTATCCGCCACGATCCGGCCCGTTAAAAAGGCGGCCGAGTTTGTGGGAGGCTGCAGAGCCGAGGGAACACCGAACAATCCCCGCTATTCGCCGCGGCCTGTGGCCATGGTGGCATCAGGTGCGAGAAAGAGCTACCGCCTTCGCGTACAATTCCCCGGAACGGCCCGGGAAGGGCCCAAAGAGAATTTCTGGCAGCCTTTTGTGGATGGAGCAAAGGAAATCATCCGGAAAAACCGTTCGACTCTCCTCTTTACCAACAGCAGGCGGCTCTGCGAAAAACTGACACACCTGATCAACCTGGATGAGGCCTCCCCGCTTGCCTATGCCCATCACGGCTCTCTTTCGCGCGAAATCCGGACAGAAGTGGAGGCCCGGCTGAAATCAGGGGATCTGAAGGCCATCGTGGCAACCAATTCTCTTGAGCTGGGAATCGACATCGGGGCGCTCGATGAAGTGGTGCTGATCCAGTCTCCTCCTTCCGTCTCTTCCGCAGTGCAAAGGATCGGCCGCGCAGGACATCAGGTGGGACAGGTCAGCCGGGGAACGCTGTTTCCCATCCACCCGCGGGACATCCTCGAGGCGGCAGTACTTGCGACCGGAGTCCTCGATCAGGATATCGAGCCCGTAAAGCCCGTTCAAGCCCCCCTTGACGTGCTGGCGCAGATCCTCGTTTCCATGACGGGAATGGAAACATGGGACATGGACGCCCTCTTCCAGCAGGTCAGAACGAGCTACCCATACCGCAATCTGAGCCGCAGGCACTTCGACCTGGTGCTCAACATGCTGGCGGGACGCTACGCGGACAGCCGGATCAGGGAACTGAAGCCGCGTGTCTCCATCGACCGGATGGACAACACCGTCGCCGCAAAAAAGGGGGCACTGCAGACCCTCTATTTTTCCGGAGGCACCATCCCCGACCGCGGCTACTTTCATCTCCGCCATGATCGAACCGGCGCAAGGATCGGCGAGCTGGATGAAGAGTTCGTGTGGGAGGCAAAGGCAGGCCAGATCTTTACCCTCGGCACCCAGAACTGGAAGGTCGAGCGCATCACCCACAACGACGTGCTCGTTTTACCTGCGGACCCCCGGGAAACCGCCCCTCCGTTCTGGAGAGCGGAAGAGACCCTGCGGGACTTCCACCTTTCAGAAAGAATCGGACGTTTCCTCGAGTTTCTCGAGGCGCACCTGCAGGACCCCGGCCTCCTCTCCCGCCTGGAGCAGGAATACTCACTGGACAAGGGAGCGGCAGTCGAACTGATCGAGTTTCTGAAGCGGCAGAAGGACGCGACCGGGTGTCCGCTCCCGCACAGACATCACCTGCTGATGGAGTTCGTGAGCACCGGGCCGGGCGGCTATCCGGGCAACCAGCTGATCATTCATACCGTCTGGGGCGGGCGGGTCAACAGGCCCTTTGCGCTGGCGCTCGAGGCTGCCTGGGAGGATCGGTTCGGCCGGCAACCGGAAGTTTACGCGGACAACGATTGTATAGCTGTCCAGCTCCCCCACCCGGTGGAAAGCGAGGAACTGCTCCTTATGGTCAGGAGCACAACGGTCCAGTCCCTGCTCAAGAAAAGGCTGGAGGCTTCGGGATTTTTCGGGGCAAGGTTCAGGGAGTGCGCCGGAAGGGCCCTGCTCCTGCCCAGGCGAAAGATGAACGAAAGGATGCCGCTCTGGCTGAGCCGGCTGCGCTCACAGAAACTGCTGGATTCTGTTCTCCCGTATGAGGATTTTCCCATCCTGATCGAGACCTGGCGTGCCTGCCTGAAGGATGAATTCGATCTGGAGGCCCTTATCCGAGTCCTGGCCGAACTCGAATCAGGAGCCATTGGCTGGACCGAGGTGCACACCGCCGGCCCGAGTCCCCTGGCTCAAGGCCTCACCTGGCAGCAGATCAACCAGTATGTCTACATGGACGATCAGGCAAGAGGAGGGAAAGCCTCCGGGCTGGCCGGCAGCCTGCTCCAGGAGGTCGTTTTTTCCCCTGAATTGCGGCCGACGGTTCCTCCGGAAGCCATCCACGCGTTTGAGGTGAAACTGCAACGCCTGAGTCCGGGCTACGCGCCTGATTCCCCACGTGACCTGCTTGACTGGGTGAAGGAACGCCTGCTCCTGCCCCTTACCGAATGGGAAGCCCTTTTGGCGGCAGCCGATCAAGGGGCAGGCCCCGAAGAGTTGGTCCAGGCTGTCGGCGACAAGCTGGTGCGGGTTTCCCCCGAGACCGCAGCAGAACCGCTGATTGCAGGGACCGAAACCCTCCCCCGCATTCTTGCCGCACTTAAAGGCGGCACGACAAGGGTAAAAGCCGAACCTCTGCTTCCCGGCAGGACCGTCCCCGCGGCAGGGGAACGAACGGACCTCTTGGATGAAGAGGAGGAGGACCCGCTCGCTGCGGTCCTGGCAGACTGGCTCCAGTTTTACGGCCCGCAGACCGCGGCATTCATTTCCCGGACTCTGGGCATTGGGCCCGAGCCTCTGGAAAGGGCTCTGGAAGACCTTGTCGATTCCGAAAAGATCGTTTCGGGTGAACTGGTCAGAGGTTCCGATGATGTCTATATCTGCGACAGTGAAAATTTCGAGAGTCTCCTGCGGATCATGCGGTCGGCTGCAAGACCGCGGTTTGAACCGCTCGACATTATGGAACTGCCCCTTTTTCTCGCACGATTCCAGAGGATTACGGATTCTTTGGGCGGCATCGACGGATTGTATCGAGGGGTCGAAAGACTGCTCTTCTACCCTGCCCTTTCACATCTCTGGGAATCGGAAATACTGCCCGCGCGGCTTGACCGCTATGATCCGTCCTGGCTCGATATTCTCATGCAGCAAAGCGACCTCAGATGGATCGGAAGCGCTAAGAACCGCATATTTTTCGCTTTTGATCCCGAACTGGACCTGCGGGAAGCGAATGAGAGCGAACACGAGAAGCAGATTTCGGCCGGCCTCTTCCCCGATCCCGAGGCCAGGTATGACTTCTTCACCCTTGTACGGGCGACTGGATTGAGACCCGCCGAACTTTCCCGCCGGCTCTGGAGTGCGGTCTGGCGCGGGGAGGCGATGAACGATACCTTCGCAGCACTCAGAAGGGGAATTGAAACCGGCTTCAAGGTACCGGAGGTGACCTCGGAGAGCCGCTCCCCGGGAACCGGCCGCCGCAGGCCGGGAGGGAGAACCGCCTTTTCACACTGGAAGAGCACCGTTCCCTTCCTGGGAAACTGGCAACAGGTTCCCGATCCGCCCCGCCAGGAAGGCCTGATCGAAAACGAGGAGAAGAGGAAAGATCGAGTCAGACTGTTGCTGGAGCGCTACGGGGTCCTTTTCCGGGAACTCCTCCAGCACGAGCTGCCCCCATTCAGATGGGCAGGCATCTTTCGCGCCCTCCGGCTGATGGAACTCTCCGGCGAGGTCCTGACCGGATATTTCTTCGAAGGAATACCGGGGCCCCAGTTCGTTTCCCACGAGGCGTTCCGTGTGCTCCGGCGAAAGGGATCGGGAGAAGCGGTCTACTGGCTCTGTGCAGCCGACCCGGCATCCCTGTGCGGGATCCGGCTGGAGGTCCTCAAAGGAAAGCTGCCGAGGAGAGTGGCCGGCACCCATCTGGTGTATCGCGGCAAAGATCTCGTGGTAGTATCGAGGGGCAACGGCAGGCAGCTGACCCTTCGGGTTTCGGAAAGGGACCCGCAGCTTCAGGAGTACCTCGGTTTCCTGCGGAACCTGCTCACCCGGAGGGTTCAGCCCATGCGCCGGATCCTCATCGAGACTATCAATGGAGGGAAGGCAGCACAAAGCCCTTACGTGGACGCCCTGAGGACAAGCTTCGATGTCTCCGTGGATCACAAGAACGTGGTACTCTATCGTTCCTTGTCATAAAACCCTGGTCGCCTTCAAGGCATCATCTGCTGCTTTGCCTTCACTCGCAAACAGTAAATTTATGGTGTCTGAACAGAAAAGTGGTGTAAGATGTTTGCTGTTCTGACAGGGCTCGCTGGTTCGGGCAGCACAACCATCGGCAAGGTTACTGCCGGTTCCCAACAGGCGCGTCTGCCGGACGCTTTATACCTGCAGCAGCGAAAGGATTCTGAGGATGGAAAATGCATCCTTTACCCCCGGTGAAACCTCGCCGCTCGCCCAGCGCCATGCAGCTGAGGCAGAAACGCTCAGACGGCGGTGCGAAAAGGCTGAGAGCGAACTGGAGGCAATTCAGCAAAGAAATCAAGTTTTGGGTGCGAGTGCGCCTTTCGGCATTCTCACCATCGAGCCGGATGGACGTATTACCGGCATGAATTTCAAAATCCGGGAGATGCTGCCTTGGCCGCCCCACGTCAGCCCTGAGACCCTGAATATTTTTGAATTCGACGCCTTGATGGAAGCCGGAGTGAGCGAGGATTTCCTCCACTGCTGGAAAAGCAAGCAGAGCATTATTCGCGATTATCCATGCATCCAGGATTCCGATCACTGTTTGCATCTCCGCTTTCATCTGAGCCCTATTGCGGATGATACCGGTGTGGTCTCGGGCGTCATGGCCTTTGTGGAAAACCACACCCAACTGAGGCAGGCCCAGGATGCCGCGAGAGAAACCGAGGAACGCTACCGCCTTCTGTTTCAATCTGCGCCGGTGCCCATGATCGAAAGGGATGTCTCGGAGATGAAGACCTATCTTCTATCGCTGCAGGAATCCGGCATTTCGGATCTGGAGTCTCACTTTCGACGTCATCCTGAGGAACTGCAGCGTTGTCTGGAGATGGTCAAAACCGTGGATTACAATGACGCATTTCTCCGGTTGTTGGAGGCCACCGACAAAAGCGCCTTCAAGACAAAAATGCCGCGCGTGATTGTCGGCCAGGAATTTTCAAGAATGGCCGAAGAAGGCATCCTCTCGGTCCTTCAGGGCACTGCCCTGCCCGAAAGAGAGATGACCATTCAGACCTTGCAGGGCAACCACAAACGGATTATGGCCCAGTACATGTTGCTCTCCGAACAGGAACACGCCCTTTCGCGGGTGGTGATTTCTCTGGTGGATATTACCAAGAGGGTGGAAGCGGAGGAAGCCCTGCGGGCAAGCGAGCAACGCTTCCGCGAACAGGCACTGCGGGACAATTTAACCGGGCTGTATAACCGGCGTTTTCTTTACCAGTCTCTGCCGGATCTGATCCAGAGCGCACGAAATGCTCCATCTTCTCTGTCCCTCCTTTTCATGGATATGGACAATTTCAAGAGCGTTGTAGACGCGTACGGGCACCTGAACGGCAGTCGGGCCATTCAGGAAGTGGCGGGCACCATCCGCGCGGCCATCGAGCCGCCCTCTTACGGGGTAGCCTATGCGGGAGACGAGTTCGTGGTTGTCCTTCCCGGCCACGGCCAAGATGATGCCCGACAGAAAGCCGTGGAGATCCAATCCCGGATCAAGGCCACGGCCTATCTGAGCAGCCAAGGTGATGCCGTAAGGCTTCAAGCCAGTTGCGGCATCGCCAGCTTCCCTGCCGACGCGGATGACTCCGAGGGACTCCTGGCTGCTGCGGATGCCGCTCTTTTTGCGGTCAAACGCAGCGGTAAAGGCACCTTTTTCAATTACGCAGATATTGTCCGGTGAAGTCTCGCAATCAGTCGGCAGATTATGACAGATGAGCTCTGCCGACTGCATCAATCTCAAAACAAAAGGTGATCCGGATGGAAAAAGGCAAACCGAGTCCGACAGCCGAGCGCGTTGCACTCAGACGTGCAGCTCACCAGCTCCTCGATGATCCGAAGATTTTGGATGATCCCGTGGCCCTCCGAATCATCGGCCGGGAAGAGGCTTCGGCACTGTGTGCAGACCCACGCCGACCTGAGACCTCACGCATCTCGCCTTACTTACGGGCCTTCGTGGCCGCACGCAGCCGATACGCGGAGGATGAACTTGCACTCGGTGTACGACGGGGCGTACACCAGTATGTCATTTTAGGCGCGGGACTTGATACCTTCGCCTACCGGAATCCGCACCCTGAAACCGAACTCCGCGTGTTCGAGGTTGACCATCCTGCAACGCAGACCTGGAAGCGACAGCGCCTTCAGGAGGCCGGCATCCTGTTGCCCGGCAACCTCACGTTCGCACCGATCGACCTTGAGACTCAGACACTCGAGGACGGACTAAAGGAAGCCGGCTATGATCCCGGCAAACGCACATTCTTTTCATGGCTCGGCGTAACAGAATACCTGACGGTTGGGTCAGTGACGGCAACATTGCGCTTTATAGCATCGGCGGCGGAGGGAAGCGGTGTCGTTTTCGATTATATGATCTCACCATCGCTGCTGGCACCCGCCCACCGCTCGGTCTTCGATGCGTTTGCCCGGCGAGTGGCATCGGCCGGAGAGCCGTGGCAAACGTTCTTCGATCCTGATTTGCTGACGAGGGATCTGCGCGCCATGGGCTTCCGGCACGTGGATGACCAGGGTCCGGCAGAAATTAATCCCCGGTATTTCAAGGATCGGAAGGACGGGCTCAAAGTGGGGAGCCTGTCACACCTTATGAACGCTCAGGTCTGATTCCATCAGGCCCTTAAAGAGCGGGATTTTATATTCATTCTGCGTCATGGGTTCGGCAGCCGCCAGCGCCGCTTGCGCGGCCTTTCTTATGATGCCGGAATCAAGGCGGTTCCCTGTGAGGACGGCCTCGGCTTCTTTTGAACGCCAGGGCACCGGCGCGGCGCCGCTGAAGGCAATCCGACAATCCGTTACCAAATCCTCCTTGAAAACAATTGCCAGAGCAACCCCGGCCAAAGCAAAGTCCCAGGCACGACGTGCCCGGACTTTGCGGTAGGAGCTTCTGAGTCCCTCCTCCGGAGCCGGCAGGATAAGATCGGTTACAATCTCCCCGGACCCCAGCGTAGTTTCCTTCGTATAATCACTGGATGGGGGCATATGGAAGCTTTCGACTGCCACGTTGCGTTTACCTTTGGGACCGGCGATCTGAACAACGGCGTCCAGTGCGATCAAGGCCGGGGCAATATCCGATGGATGGACCATGTAGCAGCCATCGCCGCCCAGGATACAGTGGTATTGATTTTCGCCCTCGACTGCATAACAGCGATCCCCGCCCTTTCGCAGGCAGTTGAATTCCCCCCGGTAGTACCAGCACCGAGG
>CAZEGG010000049.1:0-14163 GCA_964511755.1 uncultured Desulfobacteraceae bacterium
TCTATTTGGGCGTAGCCATGATCTTCTTGGGGTTGCATGGCTGTGCGTCGGCCCCGAGAAAGGCTGCACAGGGGCCAAAAGCAGTGACGCCAAGCAGGGTGGAAGCGATAAGAGTCCAGTCTGTGAATGCCAGTGAAACGCGTGTGGAAGTAGTAGGCTCCCAGCCTTTGCCGTATACCGCCTTTAAATTGACGGATCCCCCCAGGGTGGTCATGGATATCCAGGGCATTCCTGAAACCCAGGTCCTCCAGACAAAACAGGTGAATGACGGCAAGGTAAAACAGATCTCAATCGAAAAATACAACGCGGAAAAAAACACCACAAGAGTCGTGGTACTGCTTGCTCGGGCAATGGATTACGCCATCACCAAAGAAGACAACTCTCTCATAGTGGATCTTCACACCTTAACTGCAGCGGAAACTCAAACGAAAAAGGCCGCTGAAAAGCAGCCTGTCGAGGCCTCAGCGGAAACAAACGCCTCTGTGGAGAAGAAGCCGGTTTCAGAGCCCAGGATTTTCTTCAAGCCGGAAAAAGACCATCAGGTCCAGGTACTTGGCGTTGATTTTGAGATGCTGCAGGCGGGAAAATCCCGACTGACCATCACCACGAGCAAGAAGGGAGTCTATGACCTTCAGCGCATAGGTCCCAAGGGCATTCGCCTGAACCTGGAAGATGCGACTATTCCTCCTCTCCTGATGCGGAGACTGGATGCTACCTATTTCAAGGGGGCGGTCGATCGGGTGAAGGCCAATCTCCTGCCCGAGAAAAAAATGGTTTCCCTCGACATAACACTCCGGGAAATGGTCCCCTTCCATATCGACCAGACTGATTCGACAATCTACATCGATTTTGGCAAAACGACGGTTGGTCCGAAGGAGAAGAACCTGGTCCCGATGGCTCTCACTGAATCGGAAACGCGGACGTCCGTTCTCCATTCCGGAAAGCCGGCCACGATGATGAGGCTTTCCCCACCCATGGAGAGACGGCATGCGGCGCGGAAGAAATACGTTGGTGCTCCCATGACCATGGATTTCGTCAATGCAGACGTCACTAATATCCTGCGGCTCATCGGAGAGGTAAGCAACCTGAATATCATATGGGGCCCCGAAGTGAAGGGAAAAGTCTCCATGCGGTTACGCCATGTGCCGTGGGACCAGGCACTGGACCTTGTCCTGGAAAATAATGACCTCGGCATGCGGCGTGAAGGAAATGTGATCTGGGTGACTACCGCAACGAAAATCGCCAAAATCGAGGCCGAGGAGAAGAAGAAGCGGGATGAGGCGGAAGCTGAACTGAAGAAGAGGCTTGAGGCACAAAAGGAAGCAATAAAGACCGAACCACTGAAGACCGCATACCTGACGGTCAATTATGTGGATGTGGATTCCATCAAGAAGCTCATCGATGAAAATGTAAAAGGACCGAGAGGGAAACTCTCCGTCGATTCCGCCAACAAGACCATCATCATGACTGACACGGCTGCCAATATTAAGGCGGCCAAAGAATTGAAGGAACGCCAGGACAAGCCGGTCAAACAGGTTATGATCGAGGCGAGAATCGTGGAGGCGAGGACCAGTTTCAGCCGGGAACTGGGGGTCAACTGGGGCGGGAGCTACCAGACGCAACATGACCCCTGGGGGTCAACTGGAAACGGGACGTACGGCTATAATTTTTCTACAAATCTTACCATCCCGACGACAGAGGCTACGGCAGCCGGCGTCAGTTTCGTCAATACGGCGGCTACAAAGCTTCTCAACGCGCAAATCGCCCTTGCGGAGACCGACGGCGAGGTAAAAACTCTTTCCGCCCCCAAAGTCGTGACGCGGGACACGGTTAAGGCGATCATCAAACAGGGGACCAAGATTGTCATCCCCTCCGGGACGGACTCCAACGGAAACACCACGTACCAACAGGTGGATGCGGCCCTGAAACTTGAGGTCACACCAAAGATAACCCCGAACAACATGGTTGTTATGAACATAGATGTGAGCGACGATTCTCCGGACTACGCCAATGCACGGGGCGACAACGTACCGATCAACACCAAGAATGCACAGACCGAGATGATGATTGCATCGGGCGACACCGTGGTTATCGGCGGCATTTACAAGGAAAACAAAAGCAAAACGGATACCGGGACACCCTGGCTGATGGATGTGCCCATCCTGGGCTGGCTCTTCAAGGACAGGGGCACAACATCGGAGAGAAGTGAACTCCTCATCTTCCTGACGCCCACCGTGGTTTCGACCCCCGGGCGGATGTGACGCGATGAGCTGAAAATTGTCTGAGAGAGAGAAACGGAACAGGTCGCTTGCCCTTTGTCACTGGGGAACGGTTTTTGCGCTGCTCTTTTCCTTTCTGGTTACCGGGTGTGCGGGAAACAAGGAACTCACCGGCAAAAAAGCTCGGGCCGAAGCGGCCCTTGGTATAACGCTTTGGCAGGAAGGCCGGCCGAGGGCAGGCCTCGCACATCTCCTCGAGGCTGCACGGCTCGCGCCCAATAACGCCAGGATCCTCCATGAAGTAGCACTGGTCTACCGCGACCTGAAGCAGTACCCCCTTTCCCAGAAGTATTTCGAGAAAGCCCTCGAACTGCAGCCTGATTTTCCGGAAGCCTGGAATAATCTGGGAACCGTTTACCTGATCCTGAAAGAGTGGCATAAGGCAATCCCCTGCTTCAAGCGGGCGGCAGAAACGCTTACCTACAAGACACCCCATTTTGCCTACAACAACCTGGGATGGGCATATTTCCAGATCGGGGAAAATCAGAAAGCCATCGAGAGCTACCAGAAGGCCCTCAGTCTGGCGCCGGATTACAGCCTCTGCTGGGACAACCTCGGCCTGGCCTATGAAGCAACCGGGAAATGGGCGGACGCAAAACGCGCGTACGAAAAGGCCATCAGGTTCGCCCCGCAATTCCCCGCTCCCCACTTCCACCTCGGAAGACTCTACTTGAAACAGGGAGAGCCAGAAGAGGCCCAAAAGGAGTTGGAAAAGACGATCCAGCTGGCCCCCGAAGGCCCTTTTGCAGAGCAAGCGAAGGCCCTTCTCGCTACGATGCGCTAGGGGGGGCGCGCCGGGGATCAGGGCAGGGATCCCCCTCGTCCCCACGTCCTGATCCCTAGGCCTTAATCCCTGAACCCGGAGCCTTCACCCCGAGCACCCCTGCAATATCCTTGAGCCTGGATACATGATGGTCCGCATCCAGCCGCGGATTCTTGTATGCGACAAAATCAACTCCCGCTGCCTTGGCCGTTTCGGAGTCAACAAGAGAATCCCCCACGTAGAGGGCCGCTTCGGGACCTATCCGAAAAAAGCGGAGGATTTTAAAAATGCTCTCCGGATGCGGCTTGGGATGGTGGACATCCAGCGATGAAACGACGATATCGAAAAGGTCTTCAAGCCCATTTCTTCGAAGGACCTCGGAGATGGTATTACTCCGGTTGGTTGCTACGGCCAGGCCGAACTGGGGCTTGAGGAGCCGCAAAAGCTCCATGAGGCCAGGCTCGATGACCATGTCCTGGATGAAAGGCGAGTAATCCATTTCCATCCGGTAGCTCTGTGCCTGATGCTCATGCGGAGTTCCGCGGAAGATGTGCCGGATTGATTCCTCCGCGGTATGCATATGGACGAAGCCTTCTTCCTGCTTTTTCATGGGGGGAAGGCCGAAGCGGGCGAGGATATGATTGTAGAATAAGGTGTTTGCTCGACGGGAATCAAACAAAACCCCGTCACAGTCAAAAATGACCGCAGTAACACGCCTCATGCCTTGGGACCTTTGCAAACGGGGTGAAAGAAGATCGCAGGGAGTGTGAGAATACCGGCTAGAAATGTCGCTCTCTCATGAATCCCATGATTTGAAGGGCAGTCTTGATCCCGGCAAATACCAGACCGCACCCGACGACCGTCAGGGCGAAATAGAGAAAACCAAAAAAGATAAAATAACCCGTACTCCATTGCCATTCAAAAGAAAAGGGTAACATGCTCGCTCTCCTATGCTGTCCCGGAGTCCAAAGCAGGGTTCAGCTCCAGCTCCTTGGGAAATACGGGAAGATACCGGTAAGCCAGTGAATAAAGCAGGAACCCGTAGCCGATAACAGCAAGAGAAAGTCCCCATTCCTGCCACGTGGGGATATAGCTCCAAAACCTGCCGAAAGGTAGAACCGGAATGGCCAGGTTGACTACGATAAAGAGAAATCGATTAATGACAATGCCGGCACAGGCCAGGAGAGAGGCCGTGATGAGCCATCCTTCCTGTTTTCTCGCACGGGGAATCATCAGGATAATTGCCGGGACAATACCGCAGATGACGATTTCAACCACCAGCATCCACGCTCCATAGGGTCCTTGTTTGAAGAAATCCATGAATGTCAGTCCATCCCGGGGAATCATGCCGTAGATCCAGACGAGGGTGTCGGTGATCTTCAGCACGATGTACGCTGATAACAGCCAGGCGGAGATTTTCGCGAGCAACTGGATTGCATTGTCCGGAACGAGCTTTTTCCGACTGAGGGCCTCCGTCAGCTTGGTACACAGGATGGTAAAACAGGGGCCGACAGCGATAGCGGACAGGATAAAGAGGAAGAATGTCCATGGCCAGATATAGAATCCTCCCCTGGCTGCGAATGGATGGGCGTACAGGACTCCGAACATTCCTCCGAGAGAGCCCTGGTGAAAGAAAGAGAGGAAGGTCCCGGTCGCGGCAAAAACCGCCATAATCTCGTGGAGATTATGGCCGAACAGACGAAGTTCCCTGACCTTCCGGATCTGCCTGTTTTCCAGGATGATCGGTATGAATTCCACCGCCAGGACACCGAGGTAGGCGGTAATGCAGAAGGACACCTCCACCAGCATGGAGTGTATATTCGCATGCCAAAAAATGAACCAGCCTCGAATCGGCTGCCCGATATCGATACCCAGCATGCCCACCGCGCCGGAATAGCAGATGAAGCCTATGATGACGGCGGCATTAATGATATTCTTAAGTTCTTTCCTGCCGATGATGTAGGTGAGGAACCCGGTAAAAAATGCCCCGGCTCCCAGTGCGATCAGACCCAGATCAAAAACGATCCATAGCGCAAAAGCGAAAACATTACTCATATTGGTCTGATTAAGGCCCTTCCACAGGCACAGAAAGGCAGCGACACTCCCCCAGAGTATCAACCCCAGCCACGGCAGGGTCCAAAAGAAAAAAGCCTTTGGGGAACACCTTTTCACTCCTTCAGGTATCAATGGCGAATCCATTAATCTTTCCTCCTGGGAGAAATATTCGAATATTGTTTAGCACGCGGTGTATTCAACCCATCACCTTTTTCACGGGCTTGAATTCACCGGGAAGATAATTATCAGCCATCTTCCTGACCCAGTCCTTGGTAGAGAGATAGTAGACCTTGGGCTTGGTCTTGATCCGTTCAAGAAGTCGAAAGGCATACGGGCTCTTGATGAGCGTGGAGACCTTATGTTCGGGATTATTCAGGTCTCCGAAGGTTATTGCCTGGGCCGGGCACGCCTCCGTACAGGCGGTAATGTATTCATCTTCCTCAAGCTCTCTCCGGTCTTCGGCATAGGCCTGTGTCTTTGCCCTCATGTAACGGTGGTGACAGAACGTGCATTTTTCAACAACTCCTCTCATTCGAGGGGACACTTCAGGAGACAGGTACTTTTCGAGACCCTTGCCTTTTGGAAAATATCCGTCCCACCAGTCAAAATACCTTGCATGATAGGAACAGGCGGCCTGGCAGTACCGGCAGCCGATACAGCGGGTGTAGATCTGGCTCACGATTCCCGTATTGAAATCCACTCT
Organism: uncultured Desulfobacteraceae bacterium; assembly: GCA_964511755.1. Taxonomy (GTDB): domain Bacteria; phylum Desulfobacterota; class DSM-4660; order Desulfatiglandales; family Desulfatiglandaceae; genus B46-G9. Next base: position 5,801 of record CAZEGG010000049.1, read on the forward strand.
GGTCGCTGTCGCCACGCAGACCGAAACGCACGGGGGATGGTGCCCGCCATGGCCGTCTTCCTCACACTGCATGCAGGGCCTCGGGAAATAACTCACTTTCGTCTCAGGAAATTCCTTCCCGTTGGCAATTTTAAAAAGCTGCATCCAGGTAATGCTGCGCTGCTTGTCAGATTCGTCAGGCCGGACAGAGACATTGTTTTCGGCTGCGCACGCGACCATGCACGTTCCGCAGCCGGTGCATTTGTCCAGATCGATCACCATTCCATATCTTTGCCGCTGGCCATGTTCTTCTTCCATAATCTACCTCGCCGTCACTACGCTTTTGTTATCCGAACCGGAGTATTCCACCACACCGGAAGGCCACTCAGAGGGTCCTTGGAGGGGTGGATAACGGTGTTTGTGTTGCTCCCTTTTCCCCTGAGAAACTCATCATAGGCATAATGGCCGAAACCCCTGGGCAGATAGACAAATCCCGGCATCGCCCCGTCAAAAAGTGTCACTCGGACCTTCACCTTTCCCGAACGGGATTCGATCCATACCCGCTGGCCTTCCTTCAGGTGATATTCGGCCGCGGTCTTCGGGTTCATTTCCGCAAAAGAGTCATCCTTGAGGAGTTCATTATCGAAGAGGGTCTTGTTCAGGAAGGGGGGAGTGGGCACCCAGGAATCCGACAGATTTATCTGTTCGTAGGGGATCAGCCGCAAGGGGTAGCTGTCGGATTCTTTCTGGACTGCGGGTTTTTCGTAATGGGGCATAAAGACTTCATCGCCCCGTACATGAATTCCCATCGCGTCAAGGACTGCATCCCGGGAACCGGCCTTCGACCCCTCGGAAACCGCCTGATCAATAGAGGTGCTGTAAAACTCGAATTTGCCCGTAGGAGTCTTAAAAGGGCTTGCTCCGTTTCCGGCTCCATATTGCGGGCGGTACCAGAGCCCATTGGATTTCAAGGCTTTCCACATCCCGTCGAAGTCCTTGTAGTCCGGTTTCAAAGCGCTGTTGGTCCCCAGTTCTTCCCAGAACGGGGTCTTGCCTTCATAGTGAACGAGCCCCGGACCCGACTCGAAAAGCCCCCTGGCCCGGACCTTCAGGACATCTTCATATGCCTTCCAGGGGAACGCATCGCCGACGCTGCCTCCCAGTTTGTTGGCTATGTCCAAAATGACCTCGCCCGAATGCCTCGTGTGGTGCACGGGCTCCACGACGGGTTGCGTCAACCCGTATAAGGGAAATTGCAGTGCAGCCGGCCAAACCACATCATCCACTTTTTCGAGATAGGTATGGTCCGGCAGGATCAAATCCGCCATAAAGGCAGTCTCATCACGGAATGGAGAAAAACTCGCGATAAAGGGTATCTTTTCAAGTGCCTTTCTGAATCTTCCCCCATCAGGCAACGTAAAAGCAGGATTGGACGAGAACACCATGAGGGTGTCGACAGGAGAATTATCGCTTCCCGCCACGGTATCGGCAAAATTGTTGACAAGGCTCCGGGTGAAGGGATAGGTCGAGCTTTCGGCCCCGTCGAAGCGGGGCTTCCTGCTCCCCGCTGAAGCAACGGCATCCTGCTGGAATTCCGGCAGAGCAGCCAAGGGCAGCGGGTCGCTCACCAGTATGCCGCCCGGCCGGTTCAATCTTCCGGAAAGGGCGTTGAGAGCCATCACACACATGTATTCATAGAGGCTCCCATTCAGGAATCCTTTGCCTTTTCCGAAAAGAGCGACGGGTGCATCGGCTTTGGCAAAATCAACGGCAAGTGAAACAATTCGGGAGGGTTCCAACCCGGTCAATTGCCCTACTTGTTTTAGACCGTATTTTTTCAGAACGAGGGTCTTGAATCCGATGTGTTCCTTTCCATCCGGAGAGGTCCAGTCCTCAAAGCCGAAGCACTGTCCGTTTACAAACTCCTTATTGTAAAGCTCTTCCTTGATGAGCACATGGCTTATGCCAAGGGCAAGCGCTGCCTCCGTTCCCGGCCGAATGGCTACCCAGGAGTCGGCCTTGGAGGCGGTGTTGGATGCACGCGATTCGATTTGAATCACTTTTGCCTTGTTGTTCAGGGCCTGTTCCCTGAGTACTCTCCAGGCATTGATCACCCGGCCGGCACCTTGCCAGCCTTCGAGAAATCCGCATCCGAAACTGAGCACGAAATCCGAGTTTTCAAGATCACAGGAGATGGGACCTTCACGGCCTGTCATGAGGGTGCTGGCAATCCCATACGTATCCTCGGAATTCGGGATCCGCATGTAATTGGGGCTTCCGATCGCTTTCATGAGCCGCTCTATCAAAAGCGACATGGTGGACCCGCGAAGATAGTGCCCGTCAACGGCAGCAAGAGCCTCCGGTCTTCCCTGGGAACGCAGGCTGGAAATGCGGGAGCAAAGGGTTGCGACGGCTTCCTCCCAGGAAATATCCTGGAATATCCCTGCACCTCTGGGCCCGACCCGTTTCATTGGCCGGGTAAACCGTAGATCATTATCATAGAGGAGCTGCAGTCCTCCCATGCCCACGGGGCATAATCCGCCCGGATTGACCGGATAGTCGGTCCTTCCCTCTATCTTGACCGCGCGTTTGTCCACCTTGCGGACCGATATTCCGCAGCCGCCGGGGCAGAGGGTGCACACGGACTTTACGTTGTCAAACGCCCCGACCGGCGGGACAGGCACCCAGGGCCAGTTTTCCGTCCAGATTGCAACATCATCCGTCAATTTCCACGGGAGGGGCGTTACTTGAATCCCCACCGCACCGCCGACAAGAAGCTTGATAAAATTCCGTCTGTTCAATTCCATGATCTTCCCCTTACTTGTGGCAGACAAAACAGGCGTTGTCCTCTGGGTGCCCCATTTTTTTATGGCAATCGGCACAGTCATCCATCTTCATACTGTCCCAGGTATGCTTCTTGTAACCGGAAATTCTCTTCCCCCAGATATTGATGCTGTAGCCGGTGAGGCGGTTGGCCTCGTAGAGAGGCAGTTTGGCAAGATGTCCGTAATCTCCATGGCAGGTCTTGCACGCTATCTTGCCCATTTTTACATGGGCGATGTGGGAGAAATACACGCATTCAGGTTGCTTGAAATAGGAAAGCCAGGGCACTTGAGTTCCCGTAGCCACATACTTTTTGAGGAAAATTGCCTCCGTGGGCAAATCGCTCAAAGGAGATTCGGGATCATCGTGGCATTGCGTGCACGTGCTGAGTTTCGGGATCCCGACGAACGTTCCGTCATCGCGAAATCCATGGCAGAATTCACATCGTTCCGCCTCAGTGTCTCCCTCGATCCCTTCCACCTTGTCCGGGTTGAGATGAATGGCATGATTGAAATTGAGGGGCTGGGGTTGCTTTGAGTAGAGCACCATCGGAAAGATAACCCACCCGATAATCAAGGCCCCAACAAAGCCGGCAAGAAGAAAGATCCATCCGCCTTTCTTTGATTTCTCGGATGATTTTGCTCGGTTTTCCATAGGTTTACGCCTCTTCCCTGGAGTGTTAACGGTTTCTGAACGAAGGGACCGACAGTTGTGCGTATGTACCTATTCGGCTCCATTTTGTCAAGAAAAAACCTTATTAATTCCTGGAAAATCAAACAAATGGACGGAAACAAGCCGACGTTGACGGTGGAGATATAAGAGGGGAATTTCGCATAGTTATCACCAGGTCCCCGATGATCGCACCGGGGACCCGAAATGGATCGAGGATTGGTGCAAATTTTAAAATTTTCGCATTCTCTTCCGGCGTCTCTTCGCCGCTTTCGCCTGTTTCTTTTTTTTCTGAACGCTGGGCTTGTCATAAAAACGCCGTTCTTTGATTTCTGAAAAAAACCCCTCTTTAGTCAATTTCCGTTTGAGGTCTTTGATCGCCTTTTCAATCTGGTTATCATGCACGATTACTTTCATTTCGTACCAACCTTTCTTCTTTTCATTATAGAATAAAAAAAGCACCTCATCGTGCACACGCGAGATGCTTTCAGGCTCGTCGGGAAATGGATATTCTTCTCGCAGTCTACACGCGATCCTCCTCTTTGGGCGGGGTTGATGCGTGCCTATCCATATCTCTCAACAGGCTGAAAGCACCCGAAAAATTCGAAGAAAACGGGCTTTTCGCCGGGTAAAGAGAACAGAAAAATCCCTTGTTGAAATCCACCGCTCTCATCATCCGTCATCACCCCCTTCGCCTGCGAAAACTCCGGTTTCACCGGAGTTCTATCCACGCTCAGATTTAAAAATCTAATTTTATTTCTTGTGACGAATATGTCAACCTTTTTTCACCATGAGCAATGAGATTTTTGCTACAGCCCATCTACAACAATTCTGGACACGGTCAAATCCGGAGAGCAGCTCCATCAAGGATGAACCTTTCGGATCAGCCGCGCCACAGCTTCTATATGATACGTCTGGGGGAACAGATCCACCGGCTGAATTTCCCTGATATCATACAGCCCTTGCATCAGTTCCAGGTCTCTGGCCAGGGTGGCCGGATTACAGGACACATAGACAATTCGTTCAGGGACGAGGCCGAGGATCTGTGCCACTACATCCTTGTGCATGCCGGCCCGTGGAGGATCAACGACGATGACCTCCGGTCTAGAGGCGAAAGGTATGCCGGTCTTGCGGATATCCCCGCAGATGAAACGGCAGTTGTCAATACCGTTCTCTCGGGCGTTCCGCTCGGCGTCCCTTACGGCGCTTTCATTTATCTCCATGCCGACCACTTGTGCCGAATGACCGGCCAGAAAGAGCGGGATTGTTCCGGTGCCGCTGTAGAGATCCAGTACCCTGTCGGATGATCTGAGTTCGGCAAACCTGAGTACCTGGTCATACAGCGTCTTCGCCGCAACGGAGTTGGTCTGGAAAAAAGAGTTGGCTGAGATGTGGAAGGTAAAGGGACCGATCTTATCTTCGATGGAGCCGTCCCCGAAAATGACCTTTTCCCGCTGACCGATGGCAACAGAAGCCTTGCCTTGATTGACATTGTTCACCACGGTCCTGATATTCGGAAATTTCGTGACGAGTTTATCCGTCAGTGCCGCCATGATCTCGGGCCTCTCCTCTGCCGTGACGATATTGACCATCCACTCGTCAAGAGAAACGGAGCGCCTCAGGGTCAGGAACCGCCAGAATCCCTGATGACTCTTGATTCCGTACACGGGAACACCGCTTTCCCGTGCAAATGCATTCACACATCGGAGGATTTCGTTCCCGAGGTGTTCCTGGAGGAGGCAGGCGTCGACGGCAAGGATCTTGTGATAGGACCGGGGTATATGCAGTCCTAAAGCAAAAGACGTATCAATTCCGCCCTGCTCCAACTCGCTGGGAAGGAGCCAGCGATGGTCGGAAAAGGAAAATTCCATCTTATTCCGATACTGGAAAAGCCTTTCCGAGGGGAGAACAGGGTGGACGACAACTCTTTTCAGGCCGCCGATGTGTTCCAGGGATTCTTCAACAAACGCTTTCTTGTAAGCGAGCTGAGCCTCATAGCGTACATGCTGCCACTGGCATCCTCCACAGTACGGGCTGTACGGGCATGGGGCCTCCACCCGGTCCTCTGATGGGGAAAGCAGTTCTGTTATCTTTGCTTCTGCGAAACCCTTTCTCTTTCTGTAGATGACGGCGCGCACCCGGTCGCCCGGTACAGCGCCTCTCACAAACACCACGAAGTTGTCGATCCGCGCAAGACTCTGACCTCCATAGGTCATTTTCCGGATATCCAGTTCTACTGTATCACCTTTTCGCAGGGTCTCCATGAATTCTTCTATAGCATGGAGTGGGTGTCGTTGACCAGGCAAACCGAAAGGGTGGGGTGAGGGGCGGACCGTATTGTGAAAAATGGCCATTTATGGATTGAAAACTAGCGCGCTCCCAGTTCCTTGAGGGCGTTGCAGGCACCTGTGTTTCCGAGATTGCAGCTTGTCTTGAGGCTCGATATGCAGTTTTTTTGATCACCCTTTCTCTGGTAGACGAGTCCAAGCCCGAAGTAGGCATAGGCAAAGTTGGGATCGATCGTCACGGCCTGTTGAAAGGCTGCGAGAGCCTGGTCATACTGAGCTTTCATGAACAGGGTGTACCCCTTGCTGTAGTAGGCCCACTTGAAATCAGGCCTGAGAGCAATGACCCTCTCATAATCCGCCAGCGCGAGATCATATGATTTCTTGTTATAGTAGCAGAGGCCGCGATTGTAATGGGCGTCGGCAGCGTTGGATTTCAGGTCTTCGGCACCTTCACAGAATTCGATGGTTTTCGTGTAGTCTGCAATGGCGGCATCGAACTCCCCTCGGTTGTAATGAAGGTTTCCCCTGTTATAGTAGGCATCGGTATACGCAAGCTTTTTTGTTTCCGTTATCCTGATGGCATTGTTGTACGCTGTCAGGGCATCTTGATAGTTCTTCTTTTTGGCATAAATGACACCGAGATTATTATACACGTCTGCATAGTAGGGCTTCTCTTCGGTACTGAAGGAGAGCGCCTTGTTGTAGTAGGTCTCGGCCTGGTCATATTGTCCCTGAACGTAGTAGACAAGCGCAAGATTGTTGTTGGCCTTTTCATCGGTCGGGTTGTATTTGATGGCGTTCCGGAAATCTGCCTCCGCCGGAGCGATCTGGCCCTCCGTATAATAGGCAAGGCCCCTGTTGTTGTAGGCGTCCGCATAGGTACCGTCGCTATTGAGGACATCTGTGAAACTCTGGATGGCCTCGGCCAGTTTCCCCTCCCGCAGGTACTCAGTACCTTTCTGAAAAAGTTCATCGACCTCCTCGCTGAGGCAGGGACGTGCCCACACGAGCGGGAGACACAGGAGAAGAACTGCGGTGAGCCAATACGTGTAGCGTGTTTTCTTCATACCGGTGTTTCTTTCAGTGCTTTTGGTTCTCTGCCGAGGGGGCGCCTGCCTGGATTCTGAACTTCTGTCCCGGCTGCACAATCTCGTAATAACAGCTCCTATACCCATTCCAGGCATAAAGCAGGCTTGCTTTCTCACCTACCTTTGCCCATTCGGGAGGATAGCACATGTCTGTGGCGGGATAAAAGATTCCCTTTTTGTCAAGGGTGATAATCGCCCCCTGTCTATCCGTTATCTGTCCCGTGACAGTGTGGAGAGCCGGCCCTCCGGCTCTCGACAAGACCGGCATGCTCAGAAGGAGGGCACTCACGGTCAGGATGATGAATAAGAACGGTGACTTTTTAAGGCATCTCTTCTTCATGGCTTGACTCCGGTTTTGGTGTTCTTTCTAGCGTGTTTCCCACAATATCTGGGAGACTCCTCCCGGGGGCCCCGGAATGTTTGTGCTCTGGTCCTCTCCAACGCCGCTGACTGCCCCGCCGACGCTGATTAGTCCGGCGGCATGGCCCCCCCTGGTCACTACGCGGACTCCCGAAGGGATGGAGCTGTTTGACAGGAGCAGGTACGTGTCCCTGATGTTCCGCACGGTCGGATTCCCCTCCCCTTCATCCTGGTAATTGAAGACAGACGTCCCCCAGCAATAGTCCACGGCATAGGAAAACGCGTTTCCGTTCGGATTGCAGGGGTCGTCAAAGACCGGTTGGTAGGTGGTAAAATAGACATTCTTAAAGAATAAGGTGGGCTGGCTGAGGACTTTCTCGCCGGTATGGCTGATGGTTTCATCCCCACAGGATCCCTGACCGTCCAGTACCCGGTAAAACCCGCTGCAGATGCTTTCATTGAACAGGATATCTTTCAAGTCTTTTTGCCTGGTTCCGTCAGCATCGTTAACTGTTCCGTCCCCATTTGAATCTGCCTGAACATCCAGTTCGTCACACGTGAGATTCAAGAGGTTATTTTCGTTCGTGAGGGTATTATGATCGGCAACCACGTAAAAGCGGTTTGACGTCATAGCGTACCGGGGGTGCGCGCGGTCACCGGTGCCGAAGTAGAGAACCGGCTTGGACGTCCAGCAATTTCCGAAATAGGAAACATCGGGCGAATAGAACATCTTCCTGCCCTGATCCGCGGTATTCAGGGTCGCGGTTCTGCCCGCTTCGAAGGCAGTAGGATCGCCTGGGCTGTCTGCCACGGAAGATCCGGGATTGGCCGTGAAGATCCTTTTTACCTGCCATTTGGCAGAATCGGCGTCCGCGTAGGCGTGAGCCATGTCCGCGTAATAATCGTACGTGATTTTCCAGATCTGTCCGTAAATGTCCGCCGCGTACATGACGATTTTGGTGTCTGAAAGGGGGATGACCGAGACATCCGCAGGGAAACAGTACTTCATTTGAACGTATTGCTGATTGATTCCCGTGGTCACGTCTGCGCCACCGTAGACCGCCTTGAACAGGAGCGAGCCGTCACTGAGATCAACCACATAGATCCCCCTGCCCATGGTGTCCATCCCCGGGTTGTACTTGTCATAGCTCCCGCT
>CAZEGG010000050.1:0-14144 GCA_964511755.1 uncultured Desulfobacteraceae bacterium
TCCAACTGCATGACATGCAGACAATTTGACATCGAATGTTTTCCGGAAGTTATGCAGTTGGATATGGAGTAAAAAGGAGAGGGAAACCGTTGATATTTGCCAATGTGCCAGCCTCTGCTTCCAGCCGGGAGACAAGACTTATCGTGTGTGGAGGAGGGGTCCGATATCCGAGCATAGAGTTCATCAAGCCGCGCCGTCAGGTTCGAGAAAGCGCATGACGGCACGGATATAATCATCCGCTGTTCTTGGATTTACCGCACACCTTTCGGCCCATGCGCGTCCCGGATGGACAACATCCCAAGCCGACCGCATCTGGTTGTATCGGCCCTTTCCCGGGTCATGATTGCCGAACCCATCCAGCAGGCGGTTCCAAAGCGGATTGAAAGTCTCGATAAGAAGGCTTTCTCCGAGCGGAATCCAGATATCATCTACAACAAGGTATTGGCATCGAAAATCCTCAACTCGCAGGTTTTCGGCTTCTTCGATTGACCTCGTGTGCTCCTTTAGCCTTCGCCAGAGCACATCTCCCGGGTCCGCGCCGAGTCCATATCCACCTTTGCGGGAACCCGGCGGGACCGCCTCGCCGACATATATCGGTAAACTTGATTTTCCATCCCGGTTGGCTGTTGCCAGTCTTTGGTAAGGCTCAAAGGCTCCGAGATAATAAAGGGCATAGACACCGGCCCCCTTGAACCGCTCGGGAGGAAGCGGGACTTCCGGACGCTTCAGGAGCGCATCACGAACTGCACGCCCGAGGTTCAGCTTGTCAAGGGGATTGAATGGAGATTCCTCTTTCAATATGCTGGCTCACATCTTTCGCAAAACTACCGCTGATTCGTCGAGTCTTGCTTTGCTGGTTACACTTCGGACCGATGACGCAGTGATGGAATCGCCCACCCTCTTTGTGCGCAGGCGGTAAATACCTTCCAATTTCAAACCGCACATTCGGGCCATGTCCCCAAGAATATCCTGTACCCTTATGTTGACGCCCTGGAGAATGGAATTCCCCACAACGATAACACCCGCGCCTCCCTTTCTCAGGCAGCGCCTTAATATGTTCAAAAAGCGCTCGCAGTCGTTGAAGTAGGAGGCCGCGTAATTGGCCCATCCTGTGCCGCCGTATTCTCCCTTTTCAGGGTGCAGTTGTTTCAGGCGGTCAAGAATGCTTTCGAGTTCACGATGTCGGAAATTCAGCTCCACCTGTTTCTTTGCGCGGGCAATCTGCCAAAAAGTGCCGAAGTTTTTTTCTTCGAGATATTTCTGTTCTTTGGGAGAGGCTATAAGCCCCAGCCAGTAAAGCTGTGGGCGTGTATTTCGCGCGTAGTGATAGTTGTTCAGGTATGGGGGCGAGGTCACCATCAAGTGAACCGATCCGTCTTCCAGACGACGGTTCTCCTCGAAAAAATCCTCATTATGGACACCCCCTCTGCCGATCCCCTCATCCCCTGCTTCAAGCCGCAGCCAATTGATATCAGCTCTCATTTGCAGGAGTTTATCGAGGAGCGTCCCGGCCACATCCGCGTCATCTATCCAGGGCTTCCCGGCGGCAGTTCGAGTGGAAAGGGAAGGCTCATACGTGTAGTTGCTGAAGGAGACCATCACGGAACCGAAGGCTACGCGAAATAAATTCCGCACCATCTCATCTTCAATTTCCGAAATGAATGCAAGTGCGTGGAGTACCTGGGTTTCGACCATCGGGCTGAAAAAAGGGATGCGGGAACGAAATCCTTTTGGGATATGAGATCGGACCGTACTGTCGTTGCGCCAGTCTTTGGTCCTGTTCTTCATTTGCTTGATGGCACGGTCAAGTTCAGTGGGATCAATCCGCAAAGCGCTTAATTTGACATTGGCAGAGAGACTGGCATAGGGGTTGATCTCAAAACCTTCAATGCGGTATCGCCTGACAGCAGCCTGTAAAAGTGTTGTTCCAACGCCTGCAAAGGGGTCAAGAACCAAACCCGGCGCCCCTCCTCCGTTCAGGTAGGTAGACAACACCGAATCCACAAAGGCCCCGGAAAATCCGGCAATCCACGGCACCCACCGGTGGACGGGAGTTGCCCGGTTGTCCATGAAAGCCGGGTCATCGAAGACAGGAAATTCCGAAGTTGCTTTTTCTTCCGTACGGAAAGGGAGCACGTATTGTTTGGCTTTTGGGCTCATATTTCGGGATCCTCAAGACGAGGGACGGGATCTGATAGAGCCTCGACTTCTTGAGGGGCTTGTGGAGACTCAGTCCCATTGGCAAATATTTTTAGTAAATATGCACGAGAATATCAAGAAGTATTCTCTGAAGAAAAGGATCATGAGGAGTCTCACCAGCGGGAAGATCGATGTAGCGAAGCTGAGGCCCTTGCTGTTCGACATGGCGAGTGTAAAATACTGGCGTCTGGGCCGTCCACCGGGGATTGGTGGAACATTGGAAAATCACTGAAAAAGGCAGAGAAATAACCCACTATCCATTGTCATGGCAGGTGAGGCACCTTTGACTGGCACCTGCGCTTCAACATCGACTTGGGGTATTACTTCTGATTTCCGATTGCTTTGCCAGGATCCGTAACTCTTCTCCGACCTGAGTCGTCGGGGAGGGAAGCAATCTGAACGAGGGGCTACGCTTGATAGTGTAGCCCCATTATTTTTTGTAATGGCAGCGAAGAGACGCGGACTGTTGACGAGCCTTGTTTAGCAGCAGACGGACAGCGACCTTCTGAAAGTGCGCAAAGGAGTCAACCGGAAAAAAGGGGTTGCAAGTTGGTATAGAAAATGGTAAACGCGTATCAGAAAATAGACCGCAGCTCGTTTCCATAGCTGTTTTCCATTCATTCACCGAAACACGGCATTGCCCAACACCCAGAATCTGAATGACACAAAAAGCGCTCTTGAGTCTATGCGAATTTCTCTCGGAAGTGAATCCGGCTTCCGTTCCGTCGTCTGTTGAGGAGCATGCCAGGCTGGTCCTGCTGGACACGATCGGAGTCATCATCGGAGGTTCGCATACCCGCGAAGTGAACCGGCTGGCAGGAGAATTTTCCCTGACCGAAGGTGAGAAGAAGGGCGTCATCTGTCCCGGCAGGGAAGAACTTTTCCCGCCTTTGAATGCGGCCCTCCTCGGCGGCATTTCAGGTTCCAGCCTCGAGTATGAAGAGGGAAATTCCAGGGCAATGGGTCACCCCGCGATACAGATCGTGCCCGCAGTGATCGTGGCAGGCCAGTCTGAAGACCTCACCGTTGAAAGGGTGCTGGGCGGGCTGATTGCGGGATACGAGGCGGCGAGCAGGGTGAGCCGCGCCTCCTCCATGAGGAAGGGTCTCCACCCTACAGGAACGTGGGGCGTGGTCGGATGCGCACTGGGTGCAGGGTGTGCCTACGGCAGGGATCCCGAGGCTCTGGCCGAAATTGCAAACATCGCCGCCTCCTTTGCCCTTTCCCCCTACATCAAGAATTCGTTTGCAGGGAAAAATGTGGCGAGTACTTTTGCCGGTCTCACCAACTACCTGGGGCTGCTGGCCAACCTGTTTTTCGACAGCGGCATCCGCGCCGATCCGGGCAGCCTCAACATGGCCTTTTCCCAGGTGGTCTCCGACAAATTCGATCCGGAGCTGCTTTGCGACGACCTTGGAAAAGCTTATGCGATTGCCGAAAACTACTTCAAACCTTATCCGACGTGCCGCTTTACTCACCCGTCCCTTGATGCCCTGGAGACGATTCTGGAAAAGGAAGAGATTGACGCCGATGAGGTTGACCGCGTCAAGATATGGAGCTTCAAGGCCGCTGTTCATACGTCCTCAAAGCCTCCTGCGAATGCTGAGGCCATGCGCTTTTCCACGCCGTACCTTGTTGCGGCGATGCTGCTTCATGGAGAAATTGAACTCGGGACATTGACGGACGGCCTGCTTCAGGAGCCAAGACTGAAGCGTCTTGTGGACAAGGTGGAGATGCTCTATTCTCCCGAGTACGAGAAGTCACGCCCCGAACAGAATCCCGCCAGAGTCACGCTCCGGCTGAAGAACGGACGGGAGTTCACGCATGAAGTGCTTTACTGCCGCGGCGATCCCCTGAATCCCCTGTCAGGAGAAGCGGTTGCTGCCAAATTTCTGTCTTTGGCGAGTCCGGTCACGGGCAGGGAGAGGGCCGAGGGGTTTTTAAGGAAGTTCAACAATCCAGGGACAGACGAGCATACGCGGTCTTTGATTCCCCTCCTGCGGAGAGCAGGAAATCCGGCAGGATAAATACATGGCTGACCGATCAAAGCAGAGCAGAGATGAAAAAGCTGCCCACCGGTCTCACCAGCAGGAGATCCTCAAGCGAATCGGCACCAGGATTCGGATGGAGAGAAACCAGCTGGGGCTTTCTCTGGAAGCCTTGGCCAAGAAAGTGGGCATCAGCAAGATGACCCTCCACCGCATTGAGATGGGAACGACTTCCCCGTCCATCATCAACCTTACGGAAATATCGTTCCATCTGAAAAAGCCGATCGAGTCTCTCATCAACGCAGGTGAACCCAAAGTATTCCTGATCAAGGAAGCGGATCAGAACAACGTCATGGATCCGGAGAGCGGCATCAGGCTCCTGGCTCCCAGAGGTCTGATTTCCGACCGCATCACCATTACATCGGCGGAGCTGGAAACGGGTCTGGAGATCGAACCCCATGTCAACGAGGGGTTTGAATGGGCTTATCTGACCAGGGGAAAAGCGGTGGTTACCGTCGGAGAGAAGGAGTATGACATCAAGGCCGGAGACGCTATTTTCTACGACGCGCATTTTCTACACTCCATGAGGGTCAAGCAGAGTGTTCGATATGTGGGACTTTTTCTGCATGACGAATGACCGGGGGAAGGGCGTTCAAAGAGGATTTTGTCCCCCGTGCGGCGTTCCGGCGCCCATCCGCAACCGGACTTCGGATGCCGGCGAGCTTCAAATATGGGAATGAGACATTTTCTGCAGGATCAAGAGTCTTGGGGTCGGGCTGCGAACCCGCAGAACCGTCTTGCCGCGAGGCGGTGCGAAGAAATCAAAGGAATACGCTGGGGCGTCCCATAGCTTGCCGCAGAATGCTCCCGGAGAGTGATGTCCGGATGGGAAACGGCCACGTATACAGGGAACCTAATCCATTGTCCGAGAAGGAGGATTAACCATGAGGAAGGGAACAATTATTGTAATGATGCTTTCGGCTTTGCTTCTGGTGGGAACGCAGGGATTTGCCGCCGATGTGATCCACATGAGATTCGGGCATGTGGCTCCGCCCATGCACGCCCAGCACAAGGCCGCCCTATACTTTGCGAAATATGTGGAAAAGGAATCAGGGGGCAGAATCCAATGTACGGTTTATCCGAAAGGACAGTTGGGAAGCCACATTCAGATGCTGGAAGCCCTTCAGGTAGGGACTCTGGAGATGGCCTCAGTGGCGGCCCCGGCGCTGACAGAGTTCGTGCCCCAGACGGCCCTCACCTGTCTTCCTTTCATGTTCACCCACGAGAAGGAAATGTACGCCTTGATGGCCAGCCCGGTGGGCAAGGAAATAGCCGCCCATTTCAAGCCGGAGGGCTTGTATTACGGCGGAATTGCAGACCATGGGTTTAAGGCCTTTCTGAACCGCAAGGGACCGGTGACCAGGATAGAAGACATGAAGAAGTACAAATGGCGCGTTATCCCCAATGAGCTGTTCCTCGACACCTACAAGGCCATGGGGGCGAGTCCCATTACCATGCCGTGGCCGGAAGTGTTCAGTGCGCTTCAGCGCGGTGTGATCGATGGAATAGACATCACTCCCAATGAGTGCTGGGGAGCGAAGATCTATGAAGTAATCAAGTACATGTCTTTGTGCAAGCTGGGTATGAACCCGATCGTATATGTGGCGAGTCAGAAGTTCCTCGACAGACTGAGTCCCGATTTGCGGGCCATCGTCATCGAGGGAATGAAAAAGGCCGCCAAGTGGCACACAGCTAAAATTCGCCAGGAAGACGCCACCGTGGTTATGCCGGATCTCAGGAAGAAGGGCGTAATCATCAACTCCGTGAGCGACGAGCAACTGGTACGTTTCAGAAAAGCGGTCCAACCGGTCTACGCCAAGTGGAGACAAAAGGTGGGGCCCGATCTCTATGACCAGGCTGTGGCTTTTCTGAAAGCATACAGGGAAAAATAGTCTGCGGAAGCAAACTCCCGGCCGGGTGGTCTCGAAATCCCGGCCGGGAGTGCGAGGGATCCTGGGTATGAGTCGAAGGTTTTGGCATGGCATCGGACAGGCGGAGGAATATGCGCTTTGCCTCATGGTGCTGCAGATGGGGATTTCCGTATTTGTCCAGGTCGTGATGCGGTATGTGTTTCACTCGGCGATTACCTGGCTGGCTGAACTGGTCCATATAGAAATCGTATTCCTGACGTTTTTCGGTGCGAGCCTCGCCGTCAAGTACGGGAGCCACATCTGCGTAGACGTCTTGAAAACCGCATTCAGGGAGCCTTACCAGAGCCTTCTGGACGCCGTCAATCATTTGATCGTCGCCGCTTACGGCGCCCTGATCATTCTTTTCGGCGCAAGGCTCATAAAGGAGATGATCCCGTATCCCCATTACACCCCCACGCTCAGGATCCCCAAACACTATCTGTATTTTATGGTCTGCATCGCCATGGGGTTTCTGTGCGCCAGGAGCCTTTATAAGAGTTATCAAATTTTCACGGCTGTTTTGACCGGAAAGAAGGCGGAGGCAGTCGAGTGACATCGCCTTTCGTCATTGGGGGTCTGGTACTGCTGATGATCATGGGCATCCCCCTTGCCGTGGTCATGGGGCTTGCGGCTATCGCCTGCGTCTCTCTTTTTACCTTTATCCCTCCCCAGGCAATTTTCCAGCAGTTGTACCAAGGGGCTGAGAACGACCTGCTCCAGGCGGTCGTCTTTTTCATCGTGGCCGGCGCCATAATGACCCGGGGCAATATGGCCGCGAGACTGGTGAGGATCGGGCAGGCCCTTGTGGGAGGCTTCACGGGCGGGCTCGCCATCACGTCGGTCCTTATGTGCATGTTCTTTGCGGCTGTTTCAGGCTCCTCGCCCGCTACCGTGGTTGCCATCGGATCCATTATGATACCGGCCCTTATCCAGAGCGGGTACGATTCGCGTTTCTCTGTCGGGCTCCTCACGTCAGCGGGTTCTATGGGAATTCTCATACCGCCCAGCATCCCCATGATCATATGGGCCGTTGTCATGGGGGTTTCGGTCACAAAACAATTCATGGCCGGGTTCCTGCCCGGCGCGATACTCGGCGGCACTCTCATCGCCTACTCCTATTTCAAAGGACGAAAAAAGGGCTGGCGGACGCCGAGCCGGTTGTCCCTGCAGGAAATAAAGAGTGCCTTTCGAGAGGGCATCTGGGCGCTGTTCATGCCTGTCCTGGTGCTGGGGGGGATCTACACCGGACTTTTTACGGCTACGGAGGCCGCAGCGGTCGCCTTTGTCTATGCACTCTTTGTGGAACTCCTGATCCACAGGAGCCTGAAACCCCGGGACCTGGTCCCCGTCTTCAAAGAATCCATTCTGACGTCTTCGATGCTGCTGTTCATCATCGCGAATGCCTCGGTGCTGTCCTACTTCTTCAGCGTGGATCAGATTCCCCTGAGAGTCGCCGACTTCATGCTGACGTTCATCAACAACAAGTACGTCTTTCTCTTCTTCGTGAACGTCGGCCTGCTCATCATGGGCTGTTTTATGGATGTGGTGTCAGCCATGCTGGTCCTGGGTCCGGTCTTTTACCCGCTGCTTCAGAAGTTCGCCATCGATCCCATTCACTTCGGTATCATCATGGTGCTCAACATAGAGGTGGCTTTCCTGACGCCTCCTTTCGGGGTCAACCTGTTTGTCTCTTCAGGGATCACCCGCAAGAGTGTTCTGGATGTAAGCCGGTCGGTCCTGCCGTTTCTGGCGCTCATATACGGCGTATTGTTGTTGATTACTTATGTGCCCTGGATTTCCCTGGTGCTGACGCGGTTTCTGCATTAAGGCGCGTCATCGGGGTTCCCGGACGAATGAACATATGGAATTGGAGAGATTTTCTATGATCAAGCTTTTGCAGAAAAGGGGTGATTTGCCCGTCGACCTTCCTCCAAACTGGAAAATAATCGAAACGATCTTCAAGGAGCCGGCCCAGGTGGACGGCCCGCCCGTACAATTGATGAAAAGAGCCCTGGGCAGCCCCATCGGCGCCCCCCCTCTGGAACAGCTCTTGAGACCCGACT
Organism: uncultured Desulfobacteraceae bacterium; assembly: GCA_964511755.1. Classification (GTDB taxonomy): domain Bacteria; phylum Desulfobacterota; class DSM-4660; order Desulfatiglandales; family Desulfatiglandaceae; genus B46-G9. The sequence continues at coordinate 8,221 of CAZEGG010000050.1, forward strand.
CAAAAGTCGCCATTGTGGTGGACGACCTCACCCGTCAGACGCCCGTGAAGGTGCTCTTACCCGGGCTTTTGGAGGTCATGGACAAGCAGGGCGTTTCCGCAGAGAATCTGGATATTGTCATCGGGGTGGGAACTCACCGGCCCATGACCGCGGAAGAAATCTCGGAACGGGTCGGCCGCGAGGTGGTTGAGCGGTATCGCGTTCAAAACCACGATGCACGCTCCCCGGACCTTGTGGTCATGGGCGAACTTCCCGGCTACGGCCCCGTGTCGTTCAATGCCGCAGTGGCCGGCGCGGATGTGAAAATTGCCGTCGGATCGATCATACCCCATGTTCATAACGGCTTCGGAGGGGGCCCGAAGAATATTATGCCCGGCATCTGCGATTTTGACACCATCCGGCGGCATCATATGAAAAATGTGCTGCCCCCCGGGTCAAGAGTGGGGATTGTGGAGGGGAACCCTTTTCTGGACGACACGGTCCGGATTGCCGAATTGGCCGAAATCAATTTCGCCGTGCAGTGTCTTGGAGATACCACGGGCCGGATTTACGAAGTCCTTGCGGGAGACCTGTTGGAAGTCCACAGGGCAGGCATGAAAATGCAGACCGAGCGGCTGGGAGTGCGGGTTTCGGGCAAGGCAGATGTGACACTGGTTTCCTCTTACCCGTACGATGAGGGCGTGCAGGTCATGAAGGCATTCATGCCGGCGGCCCTGGCTACCAAAGAGGGCGGGAGCATTTTCGTGGTGACGGAGCTGGTGGAACCGCTGCCCGATTTTTTCCTGGAAAGCGTCCGGAAGGTCAGAGGCGGCGGGGGGGCGGAGGCCGAGGAAAGGGCCTTGGAGAAGCTGAAGCGCTGCGAACCCCTCATAGAGGAAGCTGCCATGGATTTCAACATGGCCATGATATTGATCCTTGCAATGACGAGGCGGTTTAATCTGGTGCTGGTGGGTCATGCCGTGCTCAAGGATGCCGCGGATGCCATGGGTTGTGAATATTCGCCCGATTTGAGGACCGCCCTGGACAAGGAGAGCGGAAGACTCAAAGAGGCCTCGGTCAGCATCATCCCCGGAGGCGGTTATATCTATCCGATCATCTCGGCGCCCTTTTACCTCTTCTGAAACCCTGAACCGCGACGGGCGGAGGAAACGGTGGGGCAATCTTTTTTGAATTTTCACCATTTTCAGCATGTGAGGACAGCATGATACAACTGATGACGGGCAACGAAGCAGCGGCCGCAGCCGCCAAGATGGCCAGACCGCATGTGGTGGCCGCCTATCCGATTACCCCCCAGACCAGTATTGCGGAGAAACTGGCCTCATTCGCGGCCCGGGGGGAACTCCGCACACGCTATATCAAGGTGGAATCCGAGACATCGGCCCTGGCGGCCTGCATAGGGGGATCCCTGTCGGGCGCGCGGGTCTTTACGGCCACTTCCTCCCAGGGCCTGGCACTCATGCACGAGCTCCTGCACTGGGCATCGGGCGCCAGGCTTCCGGTGGTCATTGTGGACGTGAATCGATCCATGGCGGCTCCCTGGTCCCTGGGGGTTGATCACAATGACAGCCTTTCCCAGCGCGATACGGGGTGCATCCAGATCTATTGTGAATCCGCCCAAGAGGCCCTGGACAATGTGCTGATGGCCTTCAGGCTCGCGGAGAAGACGCTTCTGCCCACCATGGTATGCATGGACGGTTTCCTCCTTTCCCATTACTCCGAACCGCTGGATGTTCCGGAGCAGAAGGAAGTGGACGGATTCCTTCCCCCGAGGAAGGCCGAGTACAGGATGAACCCGAAGGATCCCCTGACATTCGGAGGAGGCGTCAGTCCTCCGGTCCTGTTCGGGCTCAGAAGACAAATTCAGGAAGACATGGAGAAGGCCCTGGCTTGTTTTCAGGAAATCTGTGCCGAATTTTACCGGCATTTCAACAGAAGATACAGCGCCGTGGAAGCTTTCGAGGCGGAAGGAAAGGAGATTGCCCTGGTAACCAACGGGACCCTTACGGGTACTGCCAGGGCCTTTGTGGAGCAGGCAGGCACGGAAAAGGGAGTGGGGCTGATCAATATGCGGCTTTTTCGTCCCTTCCCCAGGAGAGAATTGAAAAAGGCCCTGAAAGGTTTCAGGAAGATCGTGGTGATCGACCGCAATCTGTCGCCGGGAAGCGGGGGTATTTTCGCGCAGGAGATCAAGTCCGCCCTTTATGGAACCGAGCAGGAAATTCCCGTTGTCAGCGTCATAGGTGGTCTGGGCGGTGTCGATGTGAGTGTGGAGGATCTGGACCATTTGATCGAAGGCGTCCGCGCACACCGGCATCTGCCTGACGAAATAAACTGGATGGAGGGATGAGCATGGCAAAACCCAACACGAAGGAAGAGCTGGTCTATCCCGGCAGTTTTGCCTGTCCGGGCTGCGGATTGATGATCGCTTTCCGGCATGTGCTCAGGGTCCTGGGCAGGAACACCGCGGTAATAACTACTGCCGGATGCGGATCCGTCGTGGCAGGCTCCTTCCCCCAAACCGCGTTCAGGGTTCCTTTTTTTCACTGCTCTTTTGGAACCGCTGCCGCGACCGCTGCGGGTCTGAGAGCCGGTTTCGATATGCTGGGACAGTCTTCGGTCAATGTGCTCGCCTGGGCAGGTGACGGCGGCACATTTGACATCGGTCTGCAGTCCCTGTCCGGGGCCGCGGAGCGAAACGACGACATTATCTACGTCTGCTATGACAACGAGGCCTACATGAATACGGGAGTTCAAAGGAGTTCAGGCACGCCGACCGGAGCGTGGACGACCACTACGCCTTGGGAATCTCTCGAAGACCGCCCCAAGAAAAGGATTGCGGCCATAATGGCGGCCCACGAAATTCCTTACCTGGCCACCGCATCGGTCTCCCATCCCGAAGATCTTGAGAAGAAGGTGAGAAAGGCAAAGAAAATAAAGGGATTTCGATTTATTCACATTCTCATCCCGTGCCCAACCGGTTGGCTCTACCCGGCGAGTCGGACGGTGCACCTTGGCCGGGAGGCGGTTCTTTCCAGAGTTTTTCCTCTCTTTGAGGTGATGGGCGGAAAGGAATACCGGATCAGTCCCATGGGCGCCAAGACTTCGGTGAGGGAATATCTCACTTCCCAGCGCCGGTTCACAGGATTGTCGGACGAGGATATTTCCTTCATCCAGGAAAAAGTGGACGAATACTGGGCCGAATTGCAGAACCTGGGAGTCTCCGGCAGAGGAGGGTGCTCATGATAGAAATCAAGTTTTCCGGCAGGGGCGGGCAGGGGGCGGTTCTCGCCTCCCAGATTCTGGGCGCCGCTTTTTTCAAAACGGGCAAGTGGGTCCAGTCTTTTCCGTCGTTCGGAGCAGAAAGGAGAGGAGCCCCCGTTTCATCTTTCCTCAGGGTGGATGTCCGGAAGATTACCCTTCGCTATGGAATCAAGCACCCGGACTGGCTGATTCTGTTCGATTCCAACCTGATCGAAAACGAGATGATCATGAGCGGCATCAGGCCGGATACCTCGATCATCGTGAACAGCCCTGCTCCCGATCGGAGAGAAGAGAAATTCCGGCTGGACCAACCACTCTTTGCGGTAGATGCCACGGCGATCGCCGAGAGTCTCAACCTGAGGACGACCTCCTTTTCCATAGTGAATACGGCTATGGTCGGGGCGTTTGCCAAGGCCTCGGGCCTTATTGATATGGAGAGTGTGAACAGGGCCATAGCCGAACTGGCGCCGGTAAAGAAAGAGGAGAATGCCGCCGCCGCCGGAGAGGCCTATGAGAAAGTGGAGGAGGTGCTCGCATGAGCGGACGCAACGGTGTTGTCGCTCCCATGGCGGCTGCCAAGTTGCCCACCACGACGAACCGGACGGGAGCGTGGAGATTCGAAAGACCGGTTTTTTCAGACAGACTTGCCCCCTGCAGCGAGGCCTGTCCTCTTGGACAGAACATCCCCGCTATCATGGCCCTCAACAGCCGGGGGGACTTTAAGCAGGCATACCAGGAGATCCGGAAGGAGAATCCATTTCCGGGGATTTGCGGAAAGATGTGCTTTCACCCGTGTGAGAGGGTCTGCAACCGCGCCCAGTTCGATGAAGCGGTCTCCATTCGCGAAATGGAATATCTGGCCTTTCGGCTGGCGGCGGAAGCAGATCTCCCTGAGGGAGAAGCACAAGGCTCTTCCGGTTGTCACGTAGGGGTCGTGGGGGGAGATGCGGCCGGTCTGTCATGCGCCTACTTCCTTCGTCTTTTGGGGCACAAGGTGACCATCCTGGCGCCCGGACCGCATCCCGGAATTCTCGACCTTCCTGCGACCGCGGCCGGCCTGGGCAGGCAATACCTGGAGAGAGAGGTAAGAGGCATCCTGAGCACCGGGATACAGCTTCGAGCAAACACGCCAAAGGAAGCCGGATATTTTCATCGCCTGACAAACGAATTTCAAGCGGTCTATGTATCTCCCGGCGAGGCGGACCCTGAACACCCGGAATCCATCCGGAGGCCGAGTCATCGCTCTGTCTACACCGCCGAGGTGCTGGAGAAGATGTTCAAGGACGAGAAGCCCCCATCGCTTAAGGGAAAGGTGGCCGTGACCGGCGGCGGGAGCCGGGCGCTGAAGGCGGCACGGAGGGTCAAAGAGCTCGGGGGTGAGCCGGTGGTCCTTCTCCCCTTTTCGGCAGAAGAACCGCCCTTGGCGGCCCGGGAACTGGAAGATGCCGACAAAAGCGGGATTGCACTCGAATGGGAGACCGAGGCCTTTGCCCTGATCGAAAAGGAGGGCAGAATAGAAGGCTTGATGTGCGTGAAAAGCAAGGGGGCAGGTCCTTCCGGCCTCCGGAGTGAGAACCCGGAATCCGATGAAGCGGTCACTTTTGAATGCGAGGCCGGGACGGTGATTATTGCCTCACCGGGGAGCACGGGCCCGGATATCATCCCTCCGACGGTCCGGGAGAACGGGCTGATTGTGGCGGACTCCAGCCTGTCTCTCAAGCGGGGTCGCTTGATCAAAGAGAAAGACCCCGCAAGGATGCTTGTGGGCCGCATGGCCCAAGGGAAACAGGCCGCTCTGAGCCTTGACCTCGGCCTGCGCAAACGACCATTTGACGAATTGAGGCGGGCGGCGGTCGGACGGCTCGGCGCCTTGTCCTTTGAGGTCTACCAGATGGGCCGCAGCCGCGGGGAGCATAGGCCGCTCAATGACGTTGTCCGGGCCAAGGAGCTGAATTGGGCCCACTTCGAGAAAGCATCGCGCATCAAACCCTCATCTTCTGACACAGGGTTTACCAAACGACAGGGCGTTATGTCGGCCAGGCGGTGCTTCCAGTGCGGGCGCTGCAACTCATGCCAAAAATGCTACCAGTACTGCCCGGACCTGGCGATAGAGCTGGAACCGGAAACGGGGCGCCCTGAATTGGATTACAACCACTGCAAGGGCTGCGGCATATGTTTTGAGGAGTGTCCCCGGGGCGCCGTAACATTGGAGGCGGAATAGAGATACTCGACCGACGGACTCTCGGCCGCGGCACTGTTTTTTCGATTCAATATGTGCTTATAGGATGTCCTCAACCAGCCCGCAGCCACCGCTTTCAAAAGTGCGGAAGATTCTTGACACTACCGAAACATGTATTGATTAATCATCGGCTTTGATGAAAGCGTATATCTGCCTGTCTCGGGTTGAAAGGGACTCTCCCTTTTCATACAGCTTGTCCAAAAAATAATGATAAAAGTCATGCCTGAGGCTGTCCCGATTGGCAATGACAAACCAGTGATTTCTCGTCCAGATAAAAGGCGAATAGTGGAGATTATCCGTTTCAAATATTCCCGCTAATGCTTCTTTTTTATCCGCAATTATATCAATCGATTCGCCACCAATCTTGTCTTTGAGATTGTCCATATCAGGGTGAAAAATCTGTATATCATAATGCAGTTCCATA
>CAZEGG010000051.1:0-14122 GCA_964511755.1 uncultured Desulfobacteraceae bacterium
GGCAGCGGTCTGCAAAACCGTTATTCACCGGTTCGAATCCGGTTGCCGCCTCCAATAATTACCGCCTGAGATCTCGCAGTCTCACTTGGGGATAGGGCCTCCGGGATTCTTCTTTCTCAAATTGCCGGTATTTTTCCATCTGGTCTTTCGTCAGGAGAGCAGCGAGACTCTTTTCCACTGAGTCCCTGTTTTCCCGGATTTCGTCTCTCAGAGATCTTTCCAGGACATGTCCTCGTTCCCGGTACTTCCTGATGATTTCATGCCGGTCTTTGGCGCCGTCCTGAATAATCTGGCGGACTTTTGCCTGTTGGACCTCGGTAAGTCCGAGGGCCGCCGCAATCCGGTCGAATGATTCCCGGGGCGTTCTGACGACTCCTCTTTCACGTGCCGCTTCCCTTTCTTGCCAGCGGGCCTTTAATTTCGAGTACATTTCATCGATTTTTTTCTTCTGCTCCTCATTGAGGTTTTCTTTTACCGACTGGAGGCCGTTTTCAATGACGGCTTCCATCTCGGGTTGATATTTCACCCGCAAATCGCGCAGCTTGATTCTTGTCTGGTCCATGATCTGTCGAACTTCAGCCTGCTGGCTCGTTGTCAAATTCAGCCTGTACGTCAGCCTTTCCATGAGCAGCCGGGTAATGGGCGGTCGGCGTCCGCCCCGTGTGAAGTGTTCGAATCTGTGCGTAAAGTAGGCCCCTGTTCCCAGTACTCCGGCGAAAGCTCCGACGCAGAAAAGGAGTAGTATTCCAACCAACAGCTTTAGTTTGTTCATCATCTTCCCTCGCTACATCAGAAGTGATTGCAGCAGACCATATTCCATGGGGTCATTTGCCACCAGTTTGGCTATCTCAAAGTCAGGGACCATGTGAAATTTGAGTATACAGATACCAAGTATCAAGATCAGTGCGCAGGCCACCGGAGCAAAACGCCACACGACATCAGCGAATTGTTCAAAGAAGTTCTTCCTTGAACGGGCATGGCGAATGCCTCGAATCTGACGCATCACTCCTGCCTGCCATTGGTCGCCGACCTCCATTTTCTCTTTTTCATGGTACGCGATACGCCATGTCCGGATAAGATTTTCCTGCCAGTTCCTGGTAAATTTCATCATTTTCCCTCCCCGGCGTCCATCAGCTCGAAAATGACTTTCCGAAGCTTCTTGCGGGCACGGAATGACCGAACTTTCACGTTAGCCACGCTCCAGTCCAGGAGCTTCGCCGCCTCTCTCGAACTGAGACCTTCGAGGTAGATCAACTCCAGCACCATTCTGTCCTCCGCGGAGAGTCTTTCAAGGGCCCACTCCAGGACCTCCCGGGCTTCCTCCTGAGCACCTTTTTCCTCAAACGACTGCCCTGATTGATCCAGAAGGACTGCCTCCAGCCATTCGCGGTGTGTTTCAGATATGTGACTCATGGGGATTTCCCTTGACCGGTACACTTTGCGCCAGTAGTCATAGCAGGTTCGCACGGCAATCGAGGAAAGCCATTGCCTGAAATTCCCCTCACTCCTGAAACCCGGGAGGGACTGGAAGGCCCGAATAAAAACCTCGTGGGTAGTTTCTTCCACCGCCTCATAGTTCACGTGTTTTTTGACGATCCTGAGTACAAGGTCAGCGTACTTGAGCATGAGTTTTTCAAACGCATTGACATCCCCATTGAGGACCGATCCTACTGTCTGAGCGTCATCGGAGCTGCCCGAATCATTCTGCATCATTGCCTTCCGGAGGACCGATCCTCAAATGAATTCGAAGTCTGATCAAAGCGTTCACAAGGTTATTCAACAGGGGCTTCGACCTGCGATTGCACGTGACGCCTGATTCCCTTAAAATGATCCTTAATGCTCTTGTGCAACAGGGCGATTTGATCAGGGGTCAACACCGCCTTCATCTCTGACAGCATCCTGGCTTTCAGGACAAAGGAGTCTTCCCTTACAGATGAAAGCTGTTCAAAGGCCGCGCGTACATTCTTTTCGTTGAACGGCTCGGCGTGCAACGCCTTGAAAAGGTTCCTCCGAGCCTTAAAAGAGTCGTGCGCGACGTTTTTCCGTTCGGTCTGATACTTATCCAAGATGTTGAGCAGTTGGGATCTCTGAGCGTCTGTAAGGTTGAGTTCCAGAAAGGTTTTCAACCCGGCAATTCCGGGTCCTCCCCAGTCCCTGTGTCCCATGCGGTCAAAAGCTCCGGCAATCGCCGGCACCGCGCCTGCAAAAATTATCACAATCGCCAATGTGAGTGTCAAGAATTTGCTGTGTTTCATGTCTGCCTCCCCATTTGTAATTTTCGAAAACCGCTTTCACTAATCAAAGTCGCGGGAAAACGCAGAACGGTTACAAAAACTTGAGATCTATTGCCAATCCACTGCGTTGTTGTTATCATTAAAAAGAAGAGAAGCGAATCAGGCTTCTGTAACCTTTTCCAGGGATCAAGCGAATATTTGTATAAAGCGGGATCGTCAATTCGGAAAAGAAAGGAGAGCGTCATGAAAAAGAGAAGAAGACTCCTTTTAATCACCTGCGTGATTATCGGTTTTACCATGCTGACACTGACGCCGGCTTCCGCCTTTGGCGGTCACAGGCATTACTACGGTCCTCATGCATATTGGGGAGGGGCTCTGTTCGGTCTCGGGATCCTGACAGCGGCCCTCGTGACCAACTCCCTTTTAGACCATCCTGAACCGGTGACGGTGTATCGGCCGGCGCCGGTGGTGGCGCTTCCGCCGAGCACGGTTGTCGAGCAGAGAGTCCTTCCTCCGGTGGTCCGACTGCCGTCCCCGGCCACAGGAAAGGCAACAGTGACGGCGGTGCTGCTGAATGTCCGATCAGGACCCGGCAAGGATTTCAGAGTACTCTGTCAGGTTCCCCAAGGAACCGTCTTGGAGATCCGTGGGAACGCACCGGGCTGGTACTATGTGAGGCTTTCGGACGGACATTACGGTTGGGTGATGACCGAATTTGCAGCCCGAGCGTCCGTGCCGGCCGATGGTTGATGGAGATCGTCTTCCGCCTCGAGGTCATTCAGCGCAAGGTCTCTGACGGGAGAGAGTTGTGTGCTTCTCTCTCCCGTCTGCCTCACGACGGGCGGCCTGCGCTTCGGGTATCCTTCCAACAACAAGGTGATTCCTAACATTCAGGCGTGAATCCCCGACAGTGGTTGTCGAGGGCTTCAATTTTCAAACGTGCGGAGGACGTTGTACTCCTCGGGAAAAGAAGGTCCCACCGCCTGGCGGTGCGGGAACTTTTCCCATTCCTCGAAAAAGAAGATAATCGAGGTGGTGTAACTTTCCCCGGACAATGTACGACTATATATGAAAAAGCCAGACAAATGGCTCATTTGATGCATAATGAGCTGTGAGTTGCACGAGCCCCCGCCCAACGGTTCCTGCCCGCATGATACCTTCATCGACGGTTTACCGGGTTTCCGCTGGAGGGTGCCGAGGGAGATTCAATAACCGGGGAATGGAAGTCTCGCAGACAGTCTGCCGTGAAGCCCGGTTCAGAGGAGGACCGATTCCCGAGAAAGGGATCGGGATCCTCAGGTGGTGAGAAGAAAGGAGAAATATGATGCAGAAGAAATCAAAATTTATCTTCGGATCACCTGCGATTTTGTTTTTTGTGGGCTTTTTTTGCCTCGTCTCCATAATAACCGAATATGACTCTTGGGCCTTTGATCGTTACGGGCAAGCGGCCCGCAGACTTCCCCCGGGTCACCGGGAACTGCGGTTCAGGGGACATCATTATTTCTATCACCATGGGATTTTTTACCGAAGAGGTGTGTCGGGATTCTTTGCGGTGAGGGCGCCCATCGGCGCCATCGTTGTGGGTCTCCCAATCGGCTTCAGAACGGTATTTTTCGGGGGTCTCCCATACTACTATTACGGCGGCATCTATTATCGGTCGGTCCCGTCGGGGTACATGGTGGTTGAACCTCCGGCCGGAGCGGTCGCCGCTTCTTTTTCAGCGGGTTTCAGAAAACTGTACGTCAATGGAAACGAGTATTTCTACAAGGACGGTGTTTTCTACATCAGGGAGGCGTCGGAGTATGTGGTCGTGACAGCGCCGGTTGGGGCAGTTATCCCTGTGCTGCCGACCGGTTACGGAACAGTGTTTTTTCAAGGAGTGAAGTACCTCTATTACGACGATGTCTACTACCAGGAAGTCCCGTCGGGATACGTGGTTGTGGAACCTCCGGCCGGGGCGGTCGCTGCCCAGGAGGAATCTGCCGCAAGCCAGCCCCCGGTTCCAAGCCAGCCCGCGGCCGAAACTCAGCTTCCGGCTGCATCGTCCGGGAAGGTTACGGTCACCTCACCTCTCCTGAACGTTCGGTCAGGGCCGGGCATGAATTTCGAGACGGTTGCCCAGGTCCGCCAGGGTACGGTCCTGGAAGTCCGTGGAAATGCACCGGGCTGGTTGTACGTAAGGATCCCATCCGGTAAGTTCGGGTGGGTGGCACAGCAGTTCACCACTGCCGAGGAGACCCCGGCGAGCGGATAATGCATTCGGCCGCTTTTTCCGGACCGGCTCTGTGAAGTCACATGCCGGATGGACCGCACTACTGCGATGACCGGAGTACGTGTGCAATCATTTCCAGAATGACAGCGAGTTGGAGTATGAAACATTTTATCAAGAGAACAATAGTAGTGGTAGTCGCTTTAGGGATCATAGGCGGTGCCGCCGCCTGGTACTTCCAGGATGAAGACGGTCAGGCCGTTCCTTTTCGTACGGCCGAGGTGAAGCGCGGTGATTTGCTCATCTCAATCAGCGCCACCGGCACCGTCGAGCCCGAGGAGGTGGTGGACGTGGGCGCGCAGGTTGCCGGGCAGATTGTGTCATTCGGAAAGGATGCCAACGGTAAGACGGTGGACTACGGGTCTGTAGTTAAGAAGGGAACTGTCCTGGCCCGAATCGATGATTCGCTGTACACGGCCGATGAGGCGACGGCAGAAGCCCAGGTTCAGTCCGCCAAAGCGGGCGTGGAGGTCGCAAAGGCCAACCTGGAGGAAATGAAGGCCAAGTTCAGGGAGTCCGAGCGCAACTGGCTTCGGGCACAGAAACTCGGGCCTTCGGAGGCGCTGGCCAAGGCGAGCTACGATTCCTACCAGTCCGCCTATGAGACGGCCAAGGCGAACGTGACCGTGGGGCGGGCGATGGTCCTGCAGGCCCAGGCCTCGGTCATCCAGGCGCAGTCATCTCTGAAAAGGGCACAGCGAAACCTGGGGTACTGCACAATCACCTCGCCGGTCAAGGGCGTCATTATCGATCGCCGGGTGAATACCGGACAGACGGTTGTCTCGAGCCTGAATGCACCAAGCCTCTTTCTCATCGCCAAAGATCTGAAACGTATGCAGGTCTGGGTCGCGGTCAACGAAGCGGATATCGGCAAGATCTATCCCGGTCAGCCCGTAACGTTCACGGTGGATGCATTTCCGGGCCAGACCTTCCGAGGGGAGGTAGGCAAGGTCCGCCTGAATGCCTCCATGACGCAGAATGTGGTGACTTATACCGTGGAGATCCTTTCCGACAACTCCAGCGGACGTCTCCTCCCCTACTTGACAGCAAACGTCCAGTTTCAGCTGGAGCGCCGCGCCGGGGTCCTGCTGGTGCCGAATATGGCCCTTAAATGGGTGCCGTCGGTTGATGAGGTCGCACCGGAGTTCCGCGCAGCATCCGAGAGCCCCGGCGGAGAGAAAGGGGAAGTGACGAAGAAGGCTCTGGTCACAGGAAAAACGTCGCAACGCCAGGGCAAACGCGCGCCGGCCGTCGTCTGGGTGCCTGACGGGGAGTACGTTCGACCTCTTCAAGTGCAAGCCGGGTTGAGCGACGGCGCCGCAACGGAAGTCGAAGGCAAAGGCCTCGCCGAAGGTATGAAAGTCGTTACCGGGGTGCAGACCGGATCTGCCGGCCAGGCCGGAGTCACGAATCCGTTCACACCCAAATTCCGCGCGTCCAGGAGCAAAAAATCCCGGTAATTGTTGAACGATTTTCATAAGGCAAACGAATCCATGGAACTCATCGAACTGAAGAACATCCATAAGACCTATCAGATGGGCGAGATTTCCGTCCCCGTGCTGAAGGGGATTTCCCTCAAAGTGGCGCAGGGGGAGCTCGTCGCCCTGATGGGGGCGTCGGGCTCGGGGAAGAGCACCCTGATGCATCTCCTGGGATGCCTGGACCGCCCCACGTCCGGGGAGTACTGGCTCGAAGGAGAGGAGGTGTCGCAGCTCTCCGCCGATGAACGGGCGCTGCTGCGAAATCGGAAGATCGGTTTTGTCTTCCAGAGCTTCAACCTGCTTCCCCGCACCAGCGCGCTGGACAATGCGGCTATGCCGCTTTCCTATACGGCCGACCACCTTTCCGAGCGGGAATCCCGGCGGCGGGCCGCAGAAATGCTGGAACGCGTGGGGCTGAAGGACCGGCTGGACCACGAACCTTCCCGCCTCTCGGGTGGTGAGCAACAGAGGGTTGCCATTGCCCGGGCCCTCATCAACCGTCCCCCGCTGCTTTTCGCAGACGAGCCCACCGGCAACCTGGATTCCCGCACGAGTGTGGAGGTGCTCCGCATGTTCCAGCACCTCAATGAGGAGGACGGTATTACCATCATCCTGGTCACCCACGACGCCAATGTCGGACGGCACGCTAAACGGCTCATCCATATGCAGGACGGCCTGATCGTGGACGGTGCTTTTTCCTCGGGAGCGGAGCCGCGCCCGGCGGAGGCGCTAGACCCGGCTCCTGCGGTCAAAGCGCGAGGCGCGATATGAAACTCTACCGTACCCTGCGGACAGCCATGAGGGCGCTGCGGCGCAATCCCATGCGCGCGATGCTGACGACGCTCGGGATCGTCATCGGTGTGGGATCCGTCATCGCCATGATGGAGATCGGCACCGGTTCCTCGACGGCTATTAAGGACGCTATCTCCAGCATGGGCGCCAACGTCCTGATCATTGTCCCCGGGACGGCTGCCAGCGGCGGCATCAGCTTCGGTGCGGGCAGCGTCACCACGCTGACTCCGGAAGACTGTGAGGCGATCCGCCGGGAATGTCCCGCGGTAAGGGACGCCGCCCCCCTGGTCCGTGCCCGAACGCAGATCGTCTACGGGAACCGCAACTGGGTCCCCACGCAGCTGGACGGCACCACCGCGGCCTACCTGGGCATCCGGGATTTAACCGTGGCCGAGGGGAGGGCTTTTACGGACCGCGATGTCCTGAACACCAACAAGGTCTGCCTGCTGGGCATGACCATCGTTCGCGAGCTGTTTCAGGGGGAATCTCCCGTCGGCAAGGAGATTCGCGTCAATAACGTATCGTTCCGTGTTGTGGGTGTACTGAGCGCCAAAGGAGCCAACATGATGGGTATGGACCAGGATGATATCCTGCTGGCGCCCTGGACCTCCATCAAGTACCGGGTCACGGGTTCGATGCTCGCAACCGCGAACCAGAGCACCAGCAGCGGATCAAGCACTTCCGTGAACACGCTGAGCAATCTCTATCCCGGCGGCCAAGCGAGCCTCTATCCCGAACGGTCGGCAACGCAGGCGGCCGACAACCCGATGCCGGTCAGGTTTGCCAATGTCGACCGGATCATGGCAGCCGCCCGGAGTTCCGGGGAAATCCCCTCGGCAATCCGGCAGATTACAAATCTGCTTCGGGAGCGGCACCACATCCGGCCGGGCCAGCCGGATGATTTCAACGTCCGCGATATGACGGAAATGACGAACACCCTGACCTCCACCACCACCCTGATGACCAACCTGCTCTTGTGCGTGGCCATGATCTCGCTGGTGGTGGGCGGCGTCGGGATCATGAACATCATGCTTGTCTCCGTGACGGAGCGGACGCGGGAGATCGGGCTGCGAATGGCCGTGGGTGCACGCTCTCGCGACATCCTCCGGCAGTTTATGGTGGAGGCTGTCGTGCTGTCCCTCGTGGGCGGCGCATTGGGCATACTACTGGGTCACGGCGGCTCGCTCCTGGTGCGCTTGCTGCTGCGCTGGCCGGTGGCGACCTCACCGACGGCCATTGCCGCGGCGGTGCTTGTTTCCGCAGGCGTCGGCATCATTTTCGGGTTCTATCCGGCGTGGAGGGCTTCGAGGCTCGACCCCATCGATGCCCTGCGATATGAATGAACAGAGGATTCAACACATGTCTGTTTTCCTGAAGGGAATTTGCCGCATGCGGAGAAGGGACCGAACCTCGTCAACCGGATCGCTTTTCTTGTGCGGTTTTTTGCTGCTCTGCGCGGCTGCGGTGACCGGTTGCGCTGTAGGCCCGGATTACAAGCCGGTACAGCCGAACGTTCCCGCCGCCTGGTCCGGCTCAGTGTCTCCGCCTGCTGCTGAGACGGCTCCGTCCGCCGAGGCCAACCTTGTCCACTGGTGGACCAACTTTGATGATCCAACCCTGACGACTCTGGTGAAGAGGGCGGTCAAGTCCAATCTGGACGTAAACCTTGCCGAAGCCCGCATTCGCCAGGCCCGGGCGGCCAGGGGTGTTGCCGCCGCAGGACTTGGACCGACCATCGATGCAGCCGGCTCTCTCGAGCGCAGCAGATCTTCGGGAGTTTCGGGAACGTCGTCAGCCGGCCGAGGGCGTGTCGCCAATACGTATCAGACGGGTCTTGATGCCGGATGGGGACTGGATGTGTTCGGAGGCGTTCGACGGGCAGTGGAGGCAGCTGACGCTGACCTCCAGGCGGCTGTGGAGGACCGGCGGGATGTATGCGTGGCGCTGGCGGCCGAGGTGGCCGTCAACTATATCGATCTTCGTTCATATCAGCAGCGGACTGCCACCGCACAAGAGAACCTCAAGGCCCAGGAACACACCGCTGAACTGACCCACAAAAGGTTCAAAGTGGGCTTCGTCAGCGCTCTGGACGTGGCCAACGCGGACGCCCAGGTAGCGACCACGGCAGCCGAAATTCCCCTGCTGGAATCGTCGGCCCACCAGGCCATCTACAGCCTCGGCATCCTCCTCGGCCGGGAGCCCACGGCCTTGATGCAGGAATTATCCCCGACTTCGCCTACGCCGGTCGCTCCTCCCGCGGTTCCCCTCGGCGTCCCTTCCGACCTCATCAGGCGGCGCCCGGACATCCGGAGAGCGGAAGCGCAGATCCACGCCGCCACCGCCCGGATCGGCGTAGCCACGGCAGATCTTTTTCCCAAGTTCAGCATTACCGGCGCATTGGGATTTCAGGCCGGGACCCTGGGTTCGCTGTTCGACTGGGTCAGCCGGTTCTGGTCGCTCGGTACGTCCGTGAGCTGGCGGGTCTTCGACAATAAAGGCATCCTCTCCAACATCGAGCTGCAGAAAGCCTTCAGGGAAGAAGCCTTCATCACCTATCAGAAGACTGTCCTGAATGCCATGCAGGAGGTGGAGGATGCTCTCATCGCTTCAGAGAAGGAGCAGACCCGGCGGAAGTCGCTCGTGGATGCGGTTACGGCCAATCAGAAGGCCGTGCGCCTGGCAACGCAGCTTTACATCCAGGGCGAGACAGACTTCTTGAACGTTCTTCAGGCGCAGCGGGCTCTCTATTCTACCCAGGATGCGCTGGCCCAGAGCACCGGCGCCCTGTCGATCGACCTGGT
Organism: uncultured Desulfobacteraceae bacterium; assembly: GCA_964511755.1. Taxonomy (GTDB): domain Bacteria; phylum Desulfobacterota; class DSM-4660; order Desulfatiglandales; family Desulfatiglandaceae; genus B46-G9. The sequence continues at coordinate 9,578 of CAZEGG010000051.1, forward strand.
TTCCCTGTACCGGGCCCTGGGCGGCGGGTGGAACGTTCCGCCGCAGGAAGAGAAGAAGAGCGAGTGAGTTTCCGTCCTTTTTTCTTTTGCCGGCCTCTCAGCGGCAAAAGAAAAGACAGTTGACTTTGCGTACTTGGCGTCTTGAGCGAAGCCCCGCGCACGGGACAAGCGGGCGGTGAAATACTACAAAGAACACGTCATCGAGCTTATGAATAGGAATACTAAGGGAATGAATCTCTGCCTGTTCAGGAAGCCGTATAGAATAGAGTTGACAAACCACATTCAAAACAAATAGCATACCTTCCAATATACTTGAGCTGGAATGTGACTGTACACCTTGATTCCTCGAAAAACAGACACCATAGGCGTTCCCCTGAGCATCAATCGCCCGGCGGGCCTCGACACGTGGTACATCCCGCTGACCGGGCCTTCCTGGATCGGAAAATCCGCCATATGCAATCATAGCTTTCCTTCTCTGGAAACAAGCGGGGTGCAGGGTCCGGGAAGAGCAGGCCGGGCGCATCGTTCACGCAATGACCTGCTTTGCCGTTCTCTGACTCTCTGCCGACAATTGGATCCCGTTACTGTTGCCACAGTTGCTCTAAACCCCAAGAAATGTGAAATCTACCTGCTGCCGCCATAAGGTGCTTTCTGCTGCCCGGGCCTGCATTTTCCCGGGAAGCCAGGAAACACGTACAGGCGGAATAACTGGAATGGACCTTAGTGATCATGCAGCTGAAAAGGAGTGTAAGAAGATGAAGAAAGTTATGGGAATTCTGACAATCGTAATTCTGGCATGTTTCATCCTGTCTCCCCATGCCATGGCCGTAAGCCGCTCGAAGGTGGTTATAGTCGCCACACCCGAAGATCCGACAACATTGGATCCCGGTTCGGCTTTTGATCCGAAGAGCGAACTGGTGATCAGAAACTGCTACAATACCTTGTTGGCCATGGACGGTACAAGCGCCAGCAAAGTAAAGGGAGAACTGGCCGAAAACTGGAAGGTCTCCGACAAGGGACTCACATATACCTTCAACCTCAAAAAAGGGATCAAATTTCAGGACGGGACCGGATTGACGGCTGATGATGTCAAATACTCGGTTGAAAGGACCATCAAAATGGGCAAAAGTCCGGCCAGCCAGCTGGATATTATCAAGAGCGTGGAGGCACCGGGAAAATATACGGTCAAATTCGTGTTGAAACATCCTGTTCCCTGGTTCCTGACGCTTCTGGCCCAGAGCGGAAGTTCAGTGTTGAACAGCAACCTGGTAAAGTCCCACAGCACTGCTGCCGACCCTCTCGGACAAAACTGGCTTCACGACAAGGCCGCGGGTTCGGGCCCTTACTCATTGAAAAGCTGGGCCCATGAGCAGCAGATCGTGCTGGACAAGAATCCCCATTACTTTGAAGGATGGAAGAAATCCTACTTCGACGAGGTTATTATCAGAACCATCAAGGAACCTTCCGAACGGCGCCTTCTCCTGGAAAAGGGAGACGTGGACATCGCTTACAGAATATCTGAAGACGACATCATGAAGGTCGAGAAAAACAAGGACCTGAAGGTCCTGACCCAGCCGTCCCTGACCATGTTCTACATCGGTCTCAACACCCAAAGGGGACCATTGAAGAACGTAAAAGTGAGGCAGGCCCTGGCGTATGCCTTCGACTACAATGCATTTATCAAAGACACCATGCGCGGCTTGGTGAACAGGATGTGGGGTCCTGTTCCGACAGCGATCTGGAAATACGACAAGAGCTACCCGAAATACACGCACAACATCAAGAAAGCCAAAAAACTCCTTGCCGAGGCAGGCTATCCGAACGGCGGGTTTACCCTGAACTTCGTCGTTGAAACCGGCGGAAACATTCACAAGAATGCCGCGTTGGTGCTCCAGCAGAGCGTCAAGAAACTCGGCATAAAGATCAAGATACAGTTCCTGTCCTGGACCACCATCTGGGCCATGATGGCCAAGGAGAACGAAGCGCCGGAGATTTTCGATACCCACTGGTACGCCGACTACGCAGATCCGCAGGATTTTCTCGAGTTCCAGTACAGCTCCGCCATGTTCGGCGACAAAGGGTTCAACGAATCCTACTATTCGAACCCGAAAGTGGACAAGTTGCTGAGCGAGGCCAAATTCCTGCCCGACAAGAAGCGGAGAAAGGAACTCTACGCCCAGGCAACCAGACAGATCATGAAAGACTGCCCGGCCATATGGGCCGCGGAAAGGCTTCAAATCGTGCCCATAAGGGACTGGGTAAAGGGATACACGCTGAATCCCATATACTATGAGATGCCCTGTTTTTACGGAATGCATAGATAGTTTCCGTCCAAGGACAGATTTCGGGCACGAGTGAGTTTCCAGGTGCGGCGCTCTTGCCGCCTTGGGCAGGGGCGGGCCTTCGGCAGGATGATATCCTGCCGGGCCGGCAGTCAACGGGTGTTATCTCCTTTGTCCGTGGGTATACAGCGGGAAGGGATAACACCCGTTTTCATTTTTCATTGACAAGACGGGCCCTCAAGGTCGGATCAGAGACAAAAGCTGTTCCTTATCGAAACGCCAAGGTAATGAAGCGATCTGGAGTTTGGAGTGAACTAAAGTGAGCCGGAGTTAATGGAAGGCTTCGCTTTTCAATTCAATAGAATGGAAAGAAATTTCTCAACTCTAGTCACTTTAGGCAATCCAGGTCACTCTAGTCACTCTGGAAGTACCGGAGCAAACAAGCTCCCTCAGAAATGGCGCAATACCGGACCTTTTGGAACCGGGATTATTGACGGATGAAACTGCATCACTACATCATAAGGCGACTGATCTTTCTTATCCCGGTGTTGCTGGGAACGGTGACCATCACCTTTTTCCTGATGTATTCAGTGCCCAGCAATCCCGCCCGGATGATAGCGGGGCCGCACGCTACGGGCGATCAGATCAAGAAGATAACGGAAGAACTGGGGCTGAACCAGCCGCTCTACGTGCAATACTTCAAATATCTCAACAGACTGGCCAGAGGCGATTTCGGAAGGTCCATTCTCACCCGAAGACCCGTGGTGGACGACCTCCTCACCTACTTTCCCGCAACGATGGAGCTTACCCTCGCCAGCATGGTTTTCATGATTCTTTTCGGCATATTTTTCGGCATCATATCGGCAGTTAAGCGAAACTCCCTGACGGACCATGCAATCCGCGTCTTTGCCCTGAGCGGTGTATCCATGCCCATATATTGGCTGGGGCTCATCCTTCTCTTTGTATTTTACTTCAAACTGGGCATCCTGCCGGGGCCGGGGAGGATCGATCCTTACATATCGGCCCCCGCCCACATCACAGGCCTGTACATCATAGACAGCCTGCTCACCGGTAATTGGGAGGCACTTTTCAGCTCTGTGAAGCACATCATACTGCCTGCTGTCACTCTTGCCTATGCCACTACCGGCATGACTGCCAGAATTACCAGGTCCTCCATGCTCGAGGTGATCCAGTCCGAATTCATCAAGACAGCCAAGGCAAAGGGATTGAGTCAACGGAAGGTCATCATAAGACACGCGCTGCGAAACGCATTGGTTGCGCCGGTAACCTTTATCGGATACGAGTTCGGATACCTTCTGGCAGGCGCGGTTCTGACCGAAACCATCTTCGGCTGGCCGGGGCTGGGAAGCTATGCGGTAGAATCCATGACCAATGTCGATTTCCCTGCCGTGTTGGGGGTGGTCATCCTGATGACGTTCATATACGTATTCGTAAACCTCGCAGTGGACATCCTTTATATAATGATCGATCCGAGAATAAGGCTAGGTGAATAGATGAAGAAAAGCAGCTGGCTGGACCGGCATCGCTCACAGATCAAGGAAGCGAAATTCAGTCTTTTTCTCGTAAGGAGAAATCTTCTCATCCTGGTGGGGTTCATAACCATCGGCGTCATGTTGGGCCTTGCAGTGTTTGCGCCGTACATCACGCACTACGACCCCACAGACATGCAGTTTTCGCAAAGGCTGCAGGCCCCATCCGCAAGCCACATTCTGGGCACGGACGATAACGGGATGGACATATTCAGCAGGATCATATTCGGCATACGGCTCGATTTGATCATAGCCATTGCCATTGTGGGGGTCGTGGCCGTTTTCGGCACCATTCTGGGAGTATTTTCCGGGTATCATGGGGGGAAGCTGGACGAACTGTATATGCGGACCGCCGACATATTCATGGCCTTCCCGTACCTCCTTCTGGCCATGGCGATTGCCGCCGTTCTCGGACCGAGTATATTCCACTCGATAATAGCCATATCCATAACCTGGTGGCCGGTATACGCAAGACTGGCAAGAGGAGCGACCCTGTCGGTGAGGGAGCGCGATTTCGTCGAGGCGTCACGTGCCCTGGGCGCCAGAGACAGCTACATTATATTCAGACACATCCTGCCGAATGTCATCGCGCCTATCATGGTCCAGGCAACGCTGGACATGGGCAATGTCATCCTGGAGGCTGCTGCCCTGAGCTTTATCGGACTGGGAGCGCAGGCGCCGCAGCCGGAACTGGGGCTGATGATCAGCATCGG
>CAZEGG010000052.1:0-14093 GCA_964511755.1 uncultured Desulfobacteraceae bacterium
CGCCTGCCGATGGTGATGGTGAAGCGGTACAGGATCTCTTTGGAGATGATGGAGACAAGAGCTGCGACTACGGTGATCCAGGTCGGCTGATATTGGCGGTGAAAGTAAATATCCCGTCCTGCCTCGAGTCCGATATACACGCCTGCGGCCGCAAGGGCTATCCCTACGGTGGCGGACATGAGCGTTTCGAATCTTGCGTGCCCGTAATGGTGGGTCCGATCAGCCTCTTTCTCCCGCATCTGCAGCCCGAAAAGGACGGCCACATCAGTGAAAAGGTCGGATATGGAGTGGACGGCGTCCGCTATCAGGGCCTGGCTGTGACCGAAGTACCCTGCGGCAAATTTCAGGAAAACCAGGGCCAGGTTGACAACGGAACCCGCGAGGGTCACCTTTACTCCGGCCTGGTTATGACCGGCTTCAGAATCTTTCAGTACAGAGCTCTGCAACATGGGGAGACCTGTGATGGTGGATCAGGGCGTTCCTTGCTATTGACGGAAGCGGCTTTCCTGTAATACTCTAGGTGTGCGTCATACCATCTGGGTATCACACACATCGAGCCTCCTCATTCGGGATGTGCCGCGGCGCCGAGCCGGTGAATTCGTTCCCGCTTCACCGCTCCTGCGTACATATTTATCCGAATCAGTGAGGTTTCACAATGAAAATAAGTGAGTGCTCAACGAATAAGATCGAGCTATCGAAAAAAGAAAGCTTGTGAAATCTGTGGACCTGAAACCTCTCTTCCTCCGGCTTTACGACTTCGCATGGGGGGCTGTGACTCCTCTTCTGCGCTTTTCTCCACGTCTTCGAGAAGGCTATGAAGAAAGACTCCTGAAAAGCGGCCCCAGAAATTCCGTGGATGTGTGGATCCAGGCCGCCTCGGTGGGAGAGGCGTTCCTGGCCCTGGAAATTGTTTCAGGTTTCGGCCCCGATGATATTCCGAGAATGTTGATCACCACGAATACGTCCCAGGGAGCTGATATCCTGCGAGAGGGTCTCGACCAAATCGGGGAGAAAAGAAAGGCATCAGTGGAAACGGCGTACTTTCCGTTTGATGCCCCGTCTTTGATGCAGAAGGCGCTGAAAATCTGGAGACCGGCGCTTATGGTCCTTCTTGAGACGGAATTCTGGCCCGGGCTGATGGCTGCCTGCAAGATGCGAAAGATCCCCTTGCTGGTTTTAAACGGACGCTTGTCCCCAAGGAGTTTCAAGGCGTATTCCCGCTTCAGAGGTTCTCTGCGCCGACTGGGGCCGGAGGGGATCTACGCCATATCACCGGTGGATGGAGAGCGTTTTTCTTCGCTGTTCGGGGAAGATCGTGTCAAGTTGATGCACAACATCAAATTTGACCGGATGGATTTTGACAGCGTCGGCCCTGCCGCTTCCGATGATCTCAGGAGGATCATCCCTGAACGTGTCCCCTTTCTCGTCCTGGGCTCTGTGCGCAGGGAGGAAGAAGAAGATGTCCTGCATATGGTGGAGGGTGTTTTCTCTCAGGTTCCGCGGACCATTGCAGCCCTTTTCCCCCGCCATTCGAGCCGAATCGAACCGTGGAAACGACGTCTTTCAGGTGCGGGGCTGAACTGGGCCTTGAGATCTCGCGTTGAGGGCCCGGTCTCTCCCGGCAGCGTCCTGGTCTGGGATACGTTCGGCGAACTTTCCGCTGCTTACGGTCTCGCGCATGCCGCGTTCGTGGGAGGGAGCCTGAGACCGTGCGGGGGGCAGAATTTCCTGGAGGCAATCGCGCAGGGCGTGAGACCCTGCATAGGTCCCTATTGGGAGAACTTTTCATGGGTGGGCCGTGAGATCCTGAACACCGGGCTGGTCCGTGAAGTCAGAGATTGGAGGGAACTGGTTGATGCCCTGGTTGAGGATATTGAAAGCCCGGGGAAGAGAAACCTGATTCTCCGGCGCGCCGGAGTGTACATAAACAGGAGGAAGGGAGGGACCGAAACGGCCTGCCGGGCGATTGCCTCCTTCTTACGGAAAACGGGAAACACTCACGAAAGTCCGAGTTTATCCTGAAGAATTTCCCGGACTTTCTTCGGATCCGCCCTGCCGTTTGTCTTTCTCATGATCTGGCCGATCAGAAAGTTGACGGGCTCATGGTTTCCCTCCCGCACCTTGGCCACGGTCTCGGGGTTGCCGGTCACCACCTGGTCGATCAGGGATTCGATGACATCCGTTTCCTGCAGAGGCTGCAGGTCCTTTTCCTTGATGATAAGGTCGGGAGCTCTCCCTGTCTCGAACATTTCCTCCAGGACAACCCGCGCTATAGCGTCGGTAATTTCTCCCTTATCGATGAGGTCCATCAGCCGGCCGAAATTGCGGGGAGAAATAGTGCACTCGTCGATGGGAAGGGACTTTTCCTTGAGCAGGCGAAAGAGGTCTTTGGCTATCCATGTGCTCAGCTTCCTGCACGAGCGGCAGTGGGGAACGCATTTCTCGAAGTACTCGGCTGTTTGTCGATCCTTTGTCAGGAGAGAAGCTTCATTCTGTGAAATTCCGTACGCGCTGATGAACCTTTTCACCCGCTGATCCGGCAATTCAGGCATGTCCTGCCGTATAGCCCCTATGAAAGCGCCGTCTATGTCCAGTTCAACGAGGTCGGGTTCAGGGAAGTAGCGGTAGTCGGGTGCGTCTTCCTTGCCGCGCATGGAAATGGTCGCCCTTTTTGTCTCGTCGAAGAGACGGGTTTCCTGCGATATTTTTCCGCCTGATTCCAGGATTTCGGCCTGTCTTCTGATCTCATATTCCAGGGCCTCGAGAACGAATTTGAAGGAAGACATATTCTTGATTTCCGCGCGGTTGCCGAAGTCATGGGACCCCCTGGGGCGAAGCGAGATGTTCACATCACACCTGAACTGCCCCTTTTCCATGATACAGTCGCTGACCCCGATATACCTGAGGATCTGGCGCATCTTCTCGAGATAGGTTCTGGCTTCCTGGAGGGATCGAACAGGATTGCGGGTGTGATCGGACACGATCTCGATGAGGGGGATTCCGGACCTGTTGAAGTCCACGAGACTGTAATCGGCGGATTCGAACGACTTGGATGCGTGGACCAGTTTTCCGGCATCTTCTTCAAGATGAATGCGTTTGATGCCCACCGAATATGGTTGAGCGTCATCCCCCGAAATCACGAGATAGCCATCCTCACACAAAGGCTCCTCATACTGGGAAATCTGGTAGCCTTTGGGGAGGTCGGGGTAGAAATAGTTCTTCCGGGCAAAACGGGCATGGGGATTGATGGTGCAATTGAGGGCCAATCCGGCGCGGACGCAATATTCGATGGCCCGCTTGTTCAGAACCGGAAGAGACCCCGGCTGTCCTGTGCAGACGGGACAGATCTGGCGGTTCGCCGGCGCGTCATAGTCAATGGGGCAGTCGCAGAAGAGCTTTGTCCTAGTACCGAGTTCGGCATGCACTTCAAAACAGATGATGGTGTCGAAATCCATAATCACTCCACCTTGCTTCCCGCTGAAAGCCGTTGATAGGCATGCGCCACCCGCACAAGCATTTCTTCATCAAAAGGTCTGCCGAAAACCTGAAGCCCGACGGGCAGGGAGTCCACTGTCCCGCAGTTTATGCTCATGGCCGGCACTCCGGCGAGGTTGGCGGACACGGTATAGATATCAACGAGGTACATCTGGAGCGGTTCAGCAACTTTTTCGCCGAGTTTGAAGGGGAGACATGGTGATACGGGGGTAACAAGACAGTCCACGTCTTCAAAGGCCCTGGAGAAATCCTCCCGGATAAGGGTCCTGCATTTCTGTGCTTTCACATAGTAGGCATCGTAATATCCGGCCGAGAGGACATAGGTGCCCAGCATGATTCTCCGCTTCACTTCCCGGCCGAAGCCTTCGCTTCGTGCCTCCTGGTACATGGCGGTAATGTCTTCGAAATCGTCTTGAGGCCGTGTCCCGTATTTTACTCCATCGTATCGTGCCAGGTTGCTGCTGGCCTCTGCGGTTGCGATCAGGTAATAGGTGCCGACGGCATAAGGGGTGTGCGGGAGAGAGACATCCCGGACACGGGCGCCGTTCCTTTCCAAAAAGGAAACGGTTTCCATAACCTTTTCCTTCACGGCGCTATCCATCCCTTCCACGAAATACTCTCGTGGCAGGCCGATCCGGACTCCCTCGAGATCCTTGTCGAGCGCCCGGAGGAAATCGGGCCTGGGCATGTTGACGGACGTGGAATCCTTGCTGTCATGACCGGAGATGGAGTTGAGAAGCAGGGCACAGTCTTCGACGGTGCGGCAGAGGGGACCTACCTGGTCCAGAGAGGAGGCATAGGCAATCAGCCCGTACCGGGAGACCCTTCCGTAGGTTGGTTTCATACCTACGATACCGCAGAATGAGGCGGGTTGGCGTATGGATCCACCGGTGTCGGAACCGATGGCCGCTATGGTTTCTCCCGCGGCCACCGCTGCTGCGGACCCGCCGCTTGACCCGCCCGGAACCCTTTCAGGGTCCGCCGGGTTCCGTGTCGAGCCCTCGGCGCTGTTCTCCGTTGAGGAACCCATGGCGAATTCATCCATGTTGGTCTTTCCGATGAGGATCGCGCCGTCCCGGAAGAGCCTATCCACTACCGTCGCATTGTAGGGAGGCACGTAATCGGCAAGTATTTTCGACGCGCAGGTGGTCTTGATCCCTCTGGTGCAGAGCAGGTCCTTGACGGCAATGGGAATTCCGGTGAGCGGTGGAATATCGCCTCCCTCCGCAAGCAGTTTGTCCGCGCGGTCCGCCTGGTCCAGAGCCATATCCTTCGTCACGGTAATATACGCGTGGATGAGAGGTTCTTTTTCTTCTATCCGTTTTAGTACCGATTCGACTATTTCCCTTGCGCTCACGTCCCGCTTCCGTAAGAGGCCGCCAAGTTCGTACGCGCTCCGGTCACACAACTCCATTTTTCAACCTTCCAGAATCTTCGGCACCTGAAAGAAGTCTCTTTCTCTCTCCGGCGCATTTTCCAGTATCAACCGGGCAGTAGACGGTTTTCCAGGCCGGTCGTCCCGCCATACGTTCCGTATCTTCAGGACATGGCTGGTCGCGGGAACGTCTTCGGTATCCAGTTCCGCCAGCTTTTCCACATAGTCCAGGATCGCGTTCAGGTCTTTCGCGTATTCTTCAACATCCTCCTCTGAGACGGTCAACCGGGCAAGCTTTGCCACGTGCCTGACGTCATCCGGGGTCACCTCATGGTGAATCCTCACCGCTTCACCGGTTCCTTCCTCTCCCGGGATTCCGGCAGAACCTCCGGTCCCGGCCTGCGCGCCTGTTACGTGAAGGCCCAGTTCCTTGAGCTGGGTTTCTTCAACGGAGGCGGGAGCATGGGTGAGAGGGCAGTATGCCCGCCGGCTCTTGGGAAACGCGATCACCTCCCTGATGGAAGGAGAATCGAGGATCATTGCAATGGCCCTGTCGAGCCCCAGGGCAAAACCTCCATGGGGCGGTGTGCCGTACTCGAGGGCGCGCAGAAAGAATCCGAATTTTGCCGAGGTCTCCGCGCGGGAAAGGTTCAGGGCCTGAAAAATCCTTTTCTGGAGATCTGTCCGGTGAATTCTGATACTTCCTCCCCCCAGTTCTTCTCCGTTTATGACGAGGTCGTAGGCCCTGGATTTCAGTGCAAGGAGGGCGTCCGTGTCATCGGGGTTGAAATCGTCCCTGTCCGGCATGGTAAAGGGATGATGTTCTGAACCCAACTGGCCGTCTTTTAATTCAAACAGCGGAAACTCCGTGACCCAGACGGGACGGAAGAGGTCGAACGGGATCAGGTCCATTCTCTCCGCCACGTGGAGTCGAAGCCGTCCAAGAACCTTGTTGACCAGATCTTTGGACGTGTCCGCGATCATGAGGATGACATCTCCCTCCCGGGCCTGGAATCGGTCCACTATCCCCTGCTGTTCCGCCGCGCTGAAGAATTGCACGATATTGGATTGCAGTCTGCCCTCCACCACCTTCATCCAGCTCATACCCTGGGCCCCGAAGGAGGGAACGATCTTCATGGCATATTCGTTCTGCAGCAGGTTCTTGCTCATGAGATGGGCTTTCTCTCTGACGCAGATCCCCTTTACCGATCCCTGCCGCGCGAGCACCTGCTTGAAGATGGAATATTCCGTCTTCCGCATCCCATCCGTCAGGTCTTCGAAGGTCATGTCAAACCGCATATCGGGCCTGTCGGTTCCGTACCGGTCCATGGCCTCGTCGTAGGTCATGCGGGGAAAGGGGCGGGGGAGCATTTTTTCTCCGATGGCGAAGCATCTGCAGGTCAGTTCCTCCAGGACCTCATAGATGAATTCTTCATCGATGAAAGAAGCCTCCATATCGAGCTGGGTGAATTCGGGCTGCCGATTGGGACGAAGGTCCTCATCCCGAAAACAGCGGGCAATCTGGAAATAACGGTCCATGCCCCCGATCATGAGAAGCTGCTTAAAGATCTGCGGTGATTGGGGCAGGGCGTAAAACTTTCCCTGGTGGACCCTGCTCGGGACCAGGTAATCCCTGGCGCCTTCCGGGGTGCTCCTCGTCAGGATGGGCGTTTCCACCTCGATGAATCGGAGTTCGTGCAGGTAGTCCCTGATTGACTTGATGATTTCATACCTCTTCTTGAAGAGGTCCTGTATCGATGGGCGCCGGAGGTCGAGATACCGGTACTGGATCCGCAGGTCCTCTTCCACCTTTTGCGGGGAGGCGGCGATCTCCTCTCCCAGGACCATGGCCTTCTCGGAAATCTGGAAGGGGAGGGTTCTTGCCCGGGAAAGAATGGTCAGGGAGGCGGCGTAGACCTCCATATCTCCGGTTCCGATATGGGGATTCTCGGTCCCTTTTTCCCGGACGGATACAGTTCCTTCAATACTGACCACATCTTCTTCCCGAAGAGTCGTGGACAGCGGGTACCCCTCGGGCGAAATCCCGGGGTCGAATACTACCTGGACGATGCCTTGGACGTCACGGAGGTGAATGAAAAGCAAACTGCCGTGGTTTCGGATGGCGTCAACCCATCCCATGAGCCTGACCGTGTCTCCTTTTCGGGAGCGGCTTATTGTGCCGCAGTAGGTTCTCTCTTTCCATTCCATAAATTCTGTATCCGGCAATCAAGTTCTGTGAATCTCACACGAAAATTTTGTATAATAACCCATTCAATTATCCTAATCAACCTTAAATGCTGGGCCCAAATCCCCCATCTAATTTCCGCATCATGAGTTTCGCCGGGGGAACTGGCGAAATCCCTGGTCACCAGCAAGGCGTCAGGTGCAAGGCGCCGCATCGCAGATCCCGTGTCGTGTGCGGGAGGAGCGACGAGGCTGTTGGTCTTTTAGAGCCATTTCCGGTTGATCGGAATGAAGGTCGGGTCCCTGATTTGATGGTTACGTTTTTGTGTGTTTTCAGGAAATTTCTTTACAAAATTGTCTTTTCGTTGTTGAATGATTTCCAAGAGCCCCACCCATGTCGAGATGCGGATTATACTCCTGTCCGGAATCCATGGTTGATTTGGACTGAAATACAAGCGGTTAGTCTGAAAATGCATGCCCTCCGTTCTTCGTCTGGAGAAGGATCATCTTTCCAATTCAGGATGGCACAGCTCTTGCTCACTAGGCGGTGTAGTTGATTTATCCGTGCCCCGAGCTGGCAATGATGAGGAGGCAGGAAGTTTACGAGGGAATTCGACGGGCATTTTCGCGAATTCCCATGTACTAAATAGTTCAGACTTAGAGGAAGAGGAGGGAATGACCATGGCTGCATTGAAGACGAGTAAAGATGTCCTTGATTTTATCCGGAACGAGGGAATTGAAATGGTGGATCTCCGGTTCATGGATTTCCCCGGGTTGTGGCAGCATTTTTCTGTTCCCCCGAGAGAGATCGAGGAATCGACCTTTGATGCAGGCGTCGGTTTTGACGGGTCCAGCATCAGGGGATGGCAGGCCATCAATGAATCGGATATGCTGGTGAAGCCTGTTGCGGAAACAGCGTTCGTGGACCCTTTTTTTGAGACAAAGACGCTGGTGATGATATGCAACATCTGTGATCCGGTAACCGGTGAAGACTATACCCGGGATCCCCGGAATATCGCCAGGAAGGCGGATAATTTTCTCAAGAGCCAGGGAATCGCGGACGTGGCGTACTTCGGCCCGGAGGCGGAATTCTTTATCTTTGATGATATCCGTTTCAACCAGAATGAGCATGAAGGGTTCTACTACATAGACTCGGTGGAAGGCCGCTGGAACAGCGGAAGAATCGAGTCCCCGAATCTCGGTTACAAGCCGCGTTACAAGGAAGGGTATTTCCCGGTGCCTCCCACCGACAGCCAGCAGGACATCCGGAGTGAGATGGTCCTGAACCTGGAGAAGGTCGGAGTTCTCATCGAGGCCCAGCATCACGAAGTGGCGACCGGAGGACAGGCTGAAATCGATATGCGGTTTGCGCCGCTGATTCAGATGGCGGACAACCTCTTAAAATACAAATACATTATCAAGAATACGGCTCGAAAACATAATAAGACGGTAACCTTCATGCCGAAGCCGCTGTTTAATGACAATGGAACAGGTATGCACGTGCATATGTCCCTGTGGAAGGAGAATGAAAATCTCTTTGTAGGAGACGGGTACGCCGGGATGTCTGAAACCGCCATGTACGCCATCGGAGGAATTCTGAAGCATGCGCCTTCTCTACTGGCATTTACCAGTCCCACCACGAACAGCTACAAGAGACTGGTTCCCGGGTTCGAAGCACCGGTAAACTTGGCCTATTCGAGCCGGAACAGGAGTGCCGCGATCCGTATCCCCTTGTACTCGACTTCGCCTAAGGCCAAACGGTTTGAATTCCGGTGCCCCGATCCGAGCTGTAACCCGTATCTCGCTTTTTCAGCCATGCTTATGGCGGTAGTTGACGGGATCCTGAACAAGATCGATCCGGGTGAGCCGCTTGACAAGGACATCTACGATCTGCCTCCCGAGGAATTGGAGAGGGTCCCCCATACACCCGGTTCTCTCCGGGAAGCACTGGGAGCCTTAGAGGCGGATTATGAGTATCTCCTGAAAGGCGATGTGTTTACCTCCGATGTCATAGAGACGTGGATAAACTACAAGATGGAAAACGAGGTCCAGGCCATTGATCTGCGGCCGCATCCCTGGGAATTTGCGCTCTATTACGATATTTAAAACAATACGTCGCAGGGGGGAGCGACCAAAGGCAATCCCGCCATCGGCGGGAATGATGCTCTGCTGGTGGATCAGGATCGGGTCTGAGAGGTTTCATTCTTCCCATAATTAATGTATAAAAAGGGGGTATTCCGCCCATGGCGGGACCCCCTTTTTTTCTGCATCGTGTGACATATGAATAAAGGTACACCGCATGAAACCCGATCCGAAGACTTTTACTGACAGCTGTCCGGAGGTAGACGAATCCTTCATCAAGGATCATATTTCCCGGCTGAGTGAAAGGTATTTCGCCGGTTTCTCGGCGGACGACATTTGCCGGCATCTCCGGGCCCTGTGGCGGCTTGATTCCGACAATCCCCTGGAAATGCTGGTGGAGCGAAGGAAAGACGGCAGTGTTGATTGTACGGTTCTCGGGTTTGATTATCAGTCGGTATTTTCCGTCATCACCGGAATTCTGGCGGCAATAGGCTTCTCGATTGTTTCGGGGGATATTTATACTTACGGCCGTGCGACCCCCAGGAAACAGCGAAAGACGGCTGGAAGAAGACTCCCGCGTCGTACCGCCGGACAGGATCAATTCAGGCGGCGGCGGATCATCGACCACTTCTCCGGGATCATCAGTGAAGGCTATCCTTTCGGAAAATGGGTCGATGAATTCAGGAAGAGATTGACAGGCGCTGTTTCTCTGCTTGAAAAAGGCGATGAGCAGTCTGTCGACAAGGCCAAACAGCAGGTCAATGAGATGGTGGTGCGCAGGCTGGCTCAGATTCACCGGGATTCTCCGCCGGTGCTCTATCCGGTCAAGATCGACATCGATAATCGGAGCGATATGCTTACCCGGGTAAGAGTGGTTTCGGAGGACACCCCTGCCTTTCTGTATTCTCTGAGCAATGCTCTCTCCCTGCACAGGATTTCCATTGAACACGTGCGGATTCGCACAATCCGTGGCCGCATCGAAGATGAACTCCTCCTGGCTGATTATCGTGGTCTCAAAATCGAGGATGAGAATCTGCTCGACCGGATCAGGCTGTCGGTGCTGTTGACCAAGCAGTTTACGTATTTCCTGATCCAGGCTCCTGATCCCTACCAGGCGCTGTCCCGCTTTGAGTACCTGGTTGACGATATCATGAAATTGCCGGCACAGGGCAAATGGCTGGATCTCCTGACGGACCCTCAACGCCTGCAGGGACTGGCCCAACTGCTCGGTGCAAGCGACTACCTCTGGGAAGATTTCATCCGCCTCCAGTACGAGTCCCTGTTCCCGATGCTCAAGCGTCACCTGGCAGGCATGAAAATGAGCGAACCTTCGGAGAGCCTTTCCGACAGGTTAAGCAAGGCCTTCAAGGGCAGCAGATCTCTCGAAGAAAAACGAAGGGTGCTGAATCAGTTTAAGGATCGTGAGGTCTTTCTTATCGACCTCGATCATATCCTGGACGCCGAATCGGGCTTCATGGCCTTGTCGAGCAGGCTGACCCGGCTGGCAGAGACAATTGTAACCGCCTCGGTTGAATTGATTTACCGAGATCTCGCAAAAAGGTTCGGCAGGCCGAAATCAGTGGCAGGTCTCGGGGTGAAATTTTCGGTACTGGGGCTCGGGAAATTTGGGGGAGCGGCACTTGGTTATGCCTCAGATATCGAACTGCTCTTTGTGTACAGCGACAATGGGAAAACCGACGGCGATGAATCCATTGATAATGCCGTCTTCTTTGACAAACTGGCTCGGGAGATAATCGGGTTCATAGAGGCAAAGAGGGACGGCATATTCCGCATCGATCTCCGGCTCCGGCCGTATGGCAGTGCCGGTCCGCTGGCGTGCAGCCTGGAGACCTTCTGTCGATATTACGCTTCGGGAGGTTCTTCTCATTCCTATGAACGCCTTGCGCTTGTCAGGATGAGGGCCGTGGCTGGTGACAAGGACTTTGGCGCCCGGCTCGAGCGGCTCAGGGACGAAATGGTCTACGCCTCTCAGAGCCTTGACCTCTCCGAGTTGCAGGAGTTGCGCAAGAGGCAGTACCGGGAAAAGGCATCGGGCGCCAGACTGAACGCCAAGTTCAGTCCCGGCGCGCTGGTAGATCTTGAATACGGAATCCAGATCCTGCAGGTGATGCACGGGCAGGATGTCCCGGCGCTGCGGACTCCACGGCTCCACGAGGCGCTGTATGCCCTTGGAGACGCGGGTGTCCTTTCCCCTAAAGAGGCGGAAAGACTGATCTCCGATTACCATTTTCTCAGGAAGCTGATCAATGGAATGAGAATGCTGAGAGGCTCGGCACGCGATCTCTTCCTGCCTGAATCGTCTTCTCAGGAGTACCGGCACCTGGCGCGGCGCATCGGATATCGTCGGGGAAGCCCTCTTGAACCGGCACAACAGCTTCGGATGGATTTTGAGACCCACACGGCTTCCATCCGTGTCTTCATGGAACGACATTTCGGGAGGAGGGCGTTGCCCGGGTCCGGAACCGGAACCATAGCGGACGTGATTCTGTCTCCTGACCTCCCGGAGAAAATCAGAAACAGGATCATTTCGAGTAAGGGATTCAGGGACCCTGGAAGGGCTTACCGGAATCTCGTAAGCCTGGCAGGCGAGGGAAGTCGTCAGGAGACTTTTGCCAGGTTGTGCGTCCTCGCCCGTGATTTCCTCTCGAGGCAGCCGGATCCCGACATGGCTCTGAATAATTGGGAGCGGTTCACCCGTGTTCTTCCGAGTCCGGAATTCCACTTTGGACTGCTCTTGTCCCAGCCCATGCGCCTTGAGATTCTGCTCGGAATCTTCTCCGGGAGTCAATTTCTTTCTGATACCCTGGTGAGGAACCCGGAATTTTTCGAGTGGGTCACAATCCCGGAAGTCCTGAACAAGACAAGAAAGACCAATGATATTGCAGATGAGTTGCGGAAGGCAGGTAATACGTCCGGGGGGCAAAGCGAGTGGCTGAACAGACTGCGGCGCTTGAGACGCCGCGAAATACTTCGCATTGGAACCAGAGATATTTGTCTCGGCGTCTCCACGAGACAGGTGATGCAGGAACTCTCAGCAGTTGCAGAGGCAGTGATCCGGGTTGCGGTGGAAAAGATATGGGAGGATCTGCGGAACCAGAACAAAACCATGGTCAAGGATGAATCAGAAGAGAGGTTTTGCGTGCTGGCACTGGGGAAACTGGGCGGAGGCGAACTGAACTACAGCTCTGATATTGATCTCCTGGGCCTCTGTGAATATGCGGATATGGCATCCTCCGAGGGTATCGACAGGTCGTCTTATAAGGATCTTTTCGTGAGGGTTATGGAAAGGGTCCTTTCGGATCTCTCCGGGCATACGGAAGAAGGATATGCGTACCGGGTAGACCTGCGGCTCAGGCCCTTTGGGCGGTCAGGTGAACTGGTTCCGTCTTTCAATGCGCTGGAAGACTACTATGTTCGCAGCGCGTCCCTCTGGGAGATCCAGGCTGCCTTGAAGATGAGGCCCGTTGCGGGAAATCTCCAGTTGGGGCACCGTTTCCTCGAAAAGATCGACCGCATTTTGAAGAAACCGCGGAAGATCGATGAAATTGCAGGGTCTATCGAGAAGATGCGGAATATGTCCATCAAGTCCTCCAGGCGGAGTATTGATTCTTCGATAAATGTGAAAACAGGGACCGGAGGGTTGCGGGATGTGGAATTCCTTGTGCAGGCACTTCAGCTCTGCCATGCGTGGGAGAATCATTCCCTTCTGCAAGGAAACACCCTGCTTGCCCTCGAAACCCTTGGAGAAGGTGGATTCCTACCGTTAGGCACGGTCAGAGAGCTGAAAGAAGACTATCTTTTTCTGCGGAAGGTGGAACATTATCTCCAGATCCTGGAAGACAGGCAAATTCATACTTTGCCGAAGGATGAAAAGGAGATTGATTTCTTGGCCCGGCGTATATTAGGTTTGAATAAGGACAGAAGCTGTTTTCTGGAGGAGCTTAACCGCTGCAACAAACGGATACGAAGCGCCTATGAGACCTATCTGGTGCGGTTCGGCAGTCAGTCGAAACCGGAACCGCCATCTCCGGAGGATGAGCCGGATGGAAAAGATACCCTCTGAAACATACGAAAAATACATTGAGGCTATTTCCCACATCAGCAGGGCCATCACTTCCGATCTCTACCTGGAAGACATTCTCAAACTGATCGTCATGGTTACGGCAAAAGTGACAGGGGTCGAAATCTGTTCCCTGTGGCTTATGGACAGAAGCGAGACTCCGGTGAGGATCCGGCTGAAGGCGACCCAGGCTATTGACCCGGAATACGTGAAGGACCGGTCCCTGACCACGGACGAGGGGGTGGTGGGTCACGTGGTGAGTCGAAACCGGCCGCTTATCGTCGAAGACGTGCTCAAAGACCCCCGCTTTAAAGAAAAGGAGATGGCAAAGAAGCTGGGACTCGTCTCCATGCTCGGTGTGCCGCTCCAGGCAAAAGACAAGAAAGCCATCGGGGTTATTAATTGCTTCACGTCGGAACCGCATACCTTTTCCCAGACTGAGATAAATATGGTTACGGCCGTGGCCAATCAGGCGGCGGTGGCGATAATGAATACCGAACTCATGGTCAAGACCAAGGTCATCCAGGAGGAATTGGAAACCCGGAAACTGGTGGAACGGGCCAAGGAAATCGTCATGCAGCGCCGTCAGAGCAGCGGCGAAGAGGCTTACCGATGGATACAGAAAAAAAGCATGGACTCCCGCAAGTCCATGCGCCAGATTGCGGAGGCCATCCTCATCTCGGAAGACCTCTGAAGTGACGGGCACTCGCCCGCACCCGGTCGGCACGCTCCAAACCCGCCTCTGCCTGAGTCAGCCGAGAATATTTTCCGGTTCATCCGGGTTTTAGGCACTTGCAGGCTGATACAAGGTTCAAGGGTACGGGATAGAGCCTTTTTCTTCGATTCCAAGTCTCCCGGGCTGGTTTTTTCAGTGCC